>JASIBJ010000525.1 GCA_030045215.1 Streptosporangiaceae bacterium
TCGCCGGCATGATGGGCAGCGAGCTCGGGCTCGATCCGGTACTGATGAAGCGCTGCACGCTGCTGCACGATATCGGCAAGGCGCTGACGCACGAGGTACAGGGCAGCCACGCGCTGATCGGCGCGGAGATCGCGCGCAAATACGGTGAGCCCGAGGACGTGGTGCACGCCATCGAGGCCCACCACAACGAGGTGGAAGTGCGTACGGTCGAGGCGGTGCTGACGCAGGCCGCCGACGCCATCAGCGGCAGCCGGCCCGGCGCCAGGCGCGAGTCGCTTGAGGCCTACGTGAAGCGCCTGGAGCGGCTGGAGCAGATCGCCCTGGCCCAGGACGGCGTCGAGAAGGTGTTCGCCATGCAGGCCGGACGCGAGATCCGGGTGATGGTCAAGCCGGGCGACGTCGACGACATTCAGGCTCAGGTCATCGCGCGGGATGTGGCCAAGCAGGTCGAGGATGAGCTGACCTACCCCGGGCAGATCCGGGTCACGGTCATCCGCGAGTCGCGGGCCACCGAGTTCGCCCGGTAGTCACCGAGTTCCGCCGGCAATCTCGCGGCGCGGCACCGTGCTAGCCGTACCACGGGTTCGGCCGGCCGTACCGCCGATTCGGGTGGCGCCACCCTCGACGTTGCTGCCCTAGGGCTGTGAGCATCGAGGCATGAGTAAGCCCGCAGCGGACCTCTTCCTTGTCGGCACCGAACCGCGTGGCCGCCGCCGCCGTTCTCGCGGAGAGATCTCCGTCGCCAGGGAGGACAATCGCCTTATGACGGCACCGGCGTCCAGGACAGGCGGGCTGGGCATCCGCGGCCTTGTGCGGGCGCCGTTCACCCTCCACGCCTGGGTCGACCTCGGGTACGCGATCCTCAACGTCCCGGTGGCCATCGGCGGGTTCGTCGTCCTCATGAGCACTGTCTGGCATCCGATGCTGCTCTTCGTGTCCACCCCTGTCGCGCGCGGCCTCGGGACGGCCAACCGGGAGCTCGCCGACCGGATCCTGGGCGAGCGGGTTCCGGCACCGCCGCCCATGCGCCCGGTACCGCACGTGCACGTCAAGACGCCCGATGCCGGCGCGCTGGCAAGTCTCGCCGCGGCCGAGGGCGGCAAGGTCAAGCTGCAGTTGAACCGGCTCGAGGTGACTGGCGTGCCGGCGTCGCGCATCGCCAAACTCGCCGCCAGCGAGGGCATCACGATCAGCGAGCTGAAGACCCACAGCGGCTGGCTCGAAGCCGCAATCCGCGACAAGCCCGCCTGGCGAGCCCGCGCCTACGTGGCACTCAAGGTGCCGGTCAGCCTGCTCGGCCTCGCCGCCGTCGGGCTCACCTGGATCGGCGGGGTGGCCGGCCTGACCTCGCTGATCTGGCTGCAGGAAGGGCACCCCGTCGCCCACGTTTTTCGGTACGTGGCGATTCACCTTTTGCTCATGCTGCTCGGGGCGGTGGCCCTGCTCGCTGCGCCTCGCCTCACGAACGCGGCCGTCGCCGTCGACCGGTCACTGATCCGCAGCCTCCTCGGGCCGTCCACGCTGGCCGAGCGGGTACGCGACCTGCAGAAATCCAGGGCACACGCGGTGGACGACTCGGCCGCCCGGCTGCGCAGCATCGAGCGTGATCTGCACGACGGCGCCCAGGCGCAGCTTGTCGGGCTGGCGATGAAGCTGGGCCTGGCCAAGGAGAAGCTCGGCGGCAGCACAGAGGGCGGGCTGACGGCGGCCGATCTCGATCGCGCGGTAGAACTCGTCGACGCGGCGCACCGCGGCGCGATCGAGGCGATCACCGAGCTGAGGGTGCTGGCGCGGGGCATTCACCCGCCGGTACTCGACAACGGCCTTGCCGACGCGCTGGCAACGCTGGCCGCGCGCAGCGCCCTTCCGGTTGAGCTGGTCGTCGACATCGGCGAACGGCCGTCGGCCGCGATCGAGACCATCGCGTACTTCTGCGCGGCCGAACTGCTGGCCAACGTGGCCAAGCACAGCGGCGCCCGGCACGCTACCCTCGAGGCCGTTCACGTCCCCGGCCTGCTGCGGGTCCGCGTTACCGACGACGGCCAGGGCGGAGCCAGCATGGACGCCGGCGGCGGCCTGCGCGGCCTCGCCGACCGCATCAGGACCGTGGACGGCCGGATGGACATCAGCAGCCCGCGCGGCGGCCCGACCGTCGTGACGGTGGAGCTGCCATCCCATGCATGAAGGGCGGCCAGGCTGGCATGCGCGTCGTGATTGCCGAGGATTCCGCGGTGGTCAGGGTCGGCCTGATCGAGATCCTGACCGAGCACGGGCATGAAGTCGCCGCGGCGGTGGGCGACGCGGAGGCACTACGCGCGGCCGTCGACGAGCACAGGCCCGACCTTGCGGTCGTCGATGTGCGGATGCCGCCGGGCTACACCGACGAGGGGCTGCGCGCGGCCATCGCGATCCGGCGTGACCACCCGGGCCTGGGGATACTGGTGTTCTCGCAGTACATCGAGACCCGCTATGCCGCCGACCTGCTCGGGATGCGTTCCGGCGGCGGCGCCGCGGGAGTCGGGTACCTGCTCAAGGACAGGGTCGCGAACGTTCGCGAGTTCATCGACGCGCTCGGCCGGGTCGCGGCCGGCGGAACCGCGCTCGATCCGGAGGTCGTCACCGACCTGCTGGGGGCCAGCAGGCACGCCGGGGCGCTGGCCAGCCTGACGGCGCGCGAGCAGGACGTGCTCGGCCTGATGGCGGAGGGCCGGTCGAACAGCGGCATCGCCGAACGGCTGGTCATTTCCGAGCGGGCGGTGGAGAAGCACGTCAGCAACATCTTCACCAAGCTCGGCCTGCCCGCTTCTGACGCCGATCATCGCCGCGTGCTCGCGGTGCTGGCCTACCTGCGGTCGTGAGGCCGGAATCATCTGCCTGGCCTGCGCTGACCAATGGCGGCGGGCCCGAGCCGCCCGCGAGCGCAGTAACGGCGCCGGCGTCGGCTACCGCGGGGCGCCGGCGTGCTTGCCGGCCTTGGGCGTCGTGATGGCGACCTTGGGCACACCGGGCGGGTCGAAGCCGAGGATCTGGCCGTAGAACGACAGCTCTGCCTCCAGCGCGGTCGCGATGGACTCGGCCTTACGGAAGCCATGAGACTCGCCCTCGAACGGGATATAGGCGTGACTCGTGCCGTAACCAGCCAGGTCGGCCGCGATGCTCTCGGACTGCGCAGGCGGCACGACCGGGTCGTCCAGTCCCTGCAGCAGCAGGATCGGGCAGGTGAGCGCGTTCACGTGCCCAACCGGCGCTCGCTCGGCGTATGTTTCCTCGAAGCCAGGCAGCGGCCCGATCAGGCCGTCCAGGTAGTGGCACTCGAAGTCGTGGGTCTGCTCGGCAAATCCGCGCAGGTCCGAGACGCCGTAGTACGACGTGGCCGCGTTGAACACGGTCCCGGCCCGCGCGGTGCCGGTTGTCACCGCCGCGAGCGTGGTCCAGCCTCCGGCCGAGCCGCCGCGGATGGCCAGCCGGGCCGGGTCGGCACCCGCCGACTCCGCGACCCACCGGGCGGCGGCGATCGCGTCCTGGACGTCGACGATGCCCCACTGGCGGCGCAGCCGCTCCCGGTACTGGCGCCCGTAACCGGACGAGCCGCCGTAGTTCACGTCGATGATGCCGATGCCCCGGCTGGTGAAGTACGCCTTGGCCAGGTCGAGTGCCCCGGTGACATGGGAGGTCGGACCGCCATGTACCCACACGACGTAGGGCGGCCTGGCGCCGTCAGGCCCGCGAGCGTCAGGGCTCGTCGGCGGATAGAGCTGCGCGTGCACGACCTGGCCGTAGGGACCCTCGAAATCGACCGCGACCGGGACAGGCAGGTACGCCTCGTCGGGCAGTTCCTGCGGGTTGCGTTCAAGCAGCTCCGCCTTGCCGGTGGCGGCATCGACGCGGACCACGCTGGGTCGCGTCGCCGGCCCGGTGGCGACGGCGGCGATCGACATTCCGTCGGCCGAGATTCCGGGCAAGAAAGAAGGGAACGAGGTGGCTACGTCGGTGAGCTCGAACGATTCTGGATCGAGTATTCCCAGCCGGCTAGAACCCGCTCCGTGCAGGACTGCCAGACGGCCATCGCCGAGCAGGGCAAAGGGCCGGGCTCCGAGTTGCCAGAGCGGTCCGGCGAACTCCTCGTCGGCCGGATACAGCGCCAGCGGCGGCTCACCGATGAGCCCGATCTGGTAGATGTTCCACCAGCCCGGCCAGTCGGTGGCGACGTAGAGGCTCTCGTTGTCCCGCCAGAGCGGCGCGAGCACCGATTCGCGCAGGCTGCCCTGCAGCAGCCTGCCCTTGCCGGGGACGCCGTTCTCGACCGGCGCCACCCGCAACTCGGTGCCGTCCCACGGCATGTGCGGGTGATTCCAGCAGACCCAGGCCAGCCACTTGCCGTCCGGCGATGGCGTCGGGTAGGCGAAGAAGTCGGCCCCGGTGACCAGGATGCGGATTGCGTCGTCGTTGCCCGCCGCGGAACCGTCCAGCGGTACCGCCACGATCGCCCGGCTGACCTTGCCGTCCTCGTGGCGCTCCCGTACGCACCAGATCTCGGCCCGGCCCGGAGCAAGCACGAAGTCGGCATAGCGGAGCGCGGCCGGGCCCAGCGTGCCCTCCACGCCCGCGGCAGGATCAGGCGTGATGGGCCGCGGCTCCTGGGTCCCGTCGGCCGTACCCGGCCCGGCCAGGTACAGGCGCTGGTCGCTGAAGTTGGCGAAGAGGATCTCCTGACCCCTGGCGTTCTTGGCGTGACCCGGCAGCATGGCTCGCGGGATCGGCAGGTAGGACTGTCCGCCGTACTCGTGCACGCGGGTCCTGGCGCTCCACGGCGCGGGCAGCACGGCCTTCTGCTTACCGCCCGAGCTGTGCATGACCGTCGTCCTGCCGCCCTCGCTGGGCAGGCCCTGCTGCCACCAGATATCGCTGCCCCGGACAACCGGGAACGATGGCGTCGCCTGGCCGCTCGCGATCTCGGCGGCGGAGATCGGCGACGGCCACTCACCGAAGGGGACAGGGGGAGCCGAGAACTGCGCCGTTTCTGCCTGTTCTGCTGCCTGGTCGATGGTCTCGCTCGTCCCGCTGTCTGTCATACGCATATGGTGCCCTATCGGGCGGGGCCGCTTAACCGGGATTAGGGCACTCGTTCATTCCCGGCCCTGACCGGCCTTGAGCGAGGCCAGGTCGATGCTGGCGTGCGCCCGCCGGCCGGGCGTCTACCCTGGAGGGCATGGCCGGGGCCACCGAGCAGCGAAGCTTCGAGATCCGCACCTATGGGTGCCAGATGAACATGCACGATTCCGAGCGGCTGGCCGGCCTGCTGGAGGCGGCCGGATACCGCCGCGCGGCCCGTGGCGCCCAGCCGGACGTGGTCGTCTTCAACACCTGCGCAGTCAGGGAAAATGCCGATAACCGGCTGTACGGCAATCTGGGCCATCTCCTGCCGGTGAAGAACTCGCACCCCGGCATGCAGATCGCGGTCGGCGGCTGCCTGGCCCAGAAAGACCGGGCGGCGATTACCGATCGCGCGCCCTGGGTGGACGTGGTGTTCGGCACCCACAACATCGGCTCGCTGCCGGCCCTGCTGGAACGGGCCAGGGTCCAGCAGCAGGCGCAGGTCGAGATCCTGGAGTCGCTTGAGCGGTTCCCCTCGGTCCTGCCCGCCAGCCGGGAGTCGGCCTACAGCGCGTGGGTGGCGATCTCGGTCGGCTGCAACAACACCTGCACGTTCTGCATCGTGCCCAGCCTGCGTGGCCGCGAGGAGGACCGGCGGCCGGGTGACGTCCTGGCCGAGATCCGGGCACTGGTCGCCGATGGCGCGGTCGAGGTGACCCTGCTCGGGCAGAACGTGAACTCCTACGGGGTCGGCTTCGGAGATCGGCTGGCCTTCGGGAAGCTGCTGCGGGCCTGCGGGGAAATCGAGGGGCTGGAGCGGGTCAGGTTCACCTCGCCCCATCCGCGCGACTTCACCGACGACGTGATCGAGGCGATGGCGCAGACGCCGAACGTGATGCCGCAACTCCACATGCCGCTGCAGTCCGGCTCGGACCGGGTCCTGCGGGGAATGCGCCGGGCCTATCGCCGGGACAAGTACCTTGCGATCCTGGATCGAGTGCGGGCGGCGATGCCCGAGGCGGCCATCACGACCGACATCATCGTCGGCTTCCCCGGCGAGACCGAACAGGACTTCGCCGACACTCTGGATCTGGTTCGCGAGGCCCGGTTCGCCGGTGCCTTCACCTTCCAGTACTCGATCCGGCCGGGCACGCCGGCCGCGGTGATGCCGGACCAGGTGCCGCAGGAGGTGGTCGCGGAACGGTACGAGCGCCTCGCTGCCCTGGTCGCGGACGTCGCGCGGGCGGAGAACAGCAAGCTGGTCGGAACCCAGGTGGAAGTCCTGGTGGCGGTGGGCGAGGGCCGCAAGGACAGCGTCACGCACCGGATGTCGGGCCGGGCCAGGGATAACCGGCTCGTGCACTTCGCGCCGCCGCAGATGCCGCCCAGGCCAGGGGACATGGTCACGACCGCCGTCACCAGCGCGTCCCCGCATTACCTGCTGGCCGATGGCGCGCCGGTGAGCGTGCGGGCAACCCGCGGCGGCGACGCCTTCGCCGCCCGGCAGGCGGGTGCCGCCGCGGAGGCCGGCACGGGGTCCGACCGGGCCGCCGTGCTGCTCGGGATGCCGTCCGTCCGGGCGCTGGCCTGAGGTTCTGTTCAGGGAAGACAGCCTCGCGGCACCAGCGAACCGCAAGCTAAGCGGCCGGCTGCTGTGCGCAGACCGTGCCGCCGGAGGCTCGTGCTGGCGGCCGCGAGGCTAGAGGTGCCCCGGTGAGCGATCGTCCTAGCCCTCAGATTCCTCGTCGGTCTCGTCCCAGTCCATGTCGTCGTCCTCGGGGTCGAGGTCGTCGTCCAGTTCGAACTCGTCGGATCCGTACTCGTCTTCATCAACGCCGTTCGGCGCCGTTATGTCGTCGTCATAACTCATGAACTAACCCCCGGCTCGCGCGGCTGCCCCGCCGCGTCGCGTGTGCAGGGATTTACCCTGCGCTGTCAGACTGATGCAATGCTACGGCCAGCGATCGCGGTGGTGGGGCCCACCGCGGCCGGCAAGTCGGACCTCTCGCTGGCCCTCGCCAAGGCGCTCGGCGGGGAGGTCGTGAACGCCGATTCCATGCAGCTGTATCGCGGCATGGATATCGGCACCGCCAAGCTGACCCTGCGGGAACAGGCCGGCGTACCCCACCACCTCCTCGACATCTGGCCAGTCACCCGGGCCGCGAGCGTCTCGGAGTACCAGCGGCTGGCGCGGGCAGCGATCGCCGACATCCAGCACCGGGGCCGCACGCCGATCCTGGTGGGCGGCTCCGGCCTGTACGTCCGGGCCGCCCTCGACAATCTCCAGTTCCCCGGCACCGATCCGGAGCTCCGGGCCCGCCTGGAACGCGACCTCGCCGAGCTCGGCCCGGCCGGGTTGCACGCGCGGCTGCAGGCCGTCGACCCGGCCGCCGCGGCGGCAATCCTGCCCAGCAACGGCCGCCGGATCGTCCGCGCCCTCGAGGTCGTCCAGCTGACGGCCAGGCCGTTCAGCGCCACGCTGCCCC
>JASIBJ010000526.1 GCA_030045215.1 Streptosporangiaceae bacterium
GCGGGGCACGCGCGGCGGCCCGGCCGCGCTGCCCCATGACCAGTCGGGCTCGTCCTCGTCGTCGGGCTCGTCCTCGTCGTCGGGCTCGTCCTCGGCACGTTCGGCCTCCTCCTCCGCGAGTTCGGCCTCCTCCTCCGCGAGTTCGGCCCGCTCCTCGGCCAGGTCGGCTTCTTCCCTGGCGCGATCGGCGAGTTCCCTGGCCCGATAGGCCTCTTCCGCCATCCGCTCGGCCCGCCCCCTGGCGGCCCGCTGTTCATCCGGATCGGCCCACTCCTCCGCGAGTTCGGCCGCCTCTTCGGCCAGGCTGGCTCTTTCTTCGGCCAATTCCGCGGCCTCTTCGGCCTGCTCGGCGAGTTCCTCCGCCCGGTCGGCGGCCTGGCGGGCCGTGCGGAGGCGTTCCCGCGCTTGGTGCTCGGCCGCCATGGCCTCGAGTTCCTCGTCGGGCACGCCGGCTTCGCGGGCCTCGCGAAGGTAGATGGCAAAATAATCGTCGGCCTGGTCGGCCGCGAGATCGGATGCCGCGCTGGCCTCGGTCTCCCCTCGTTCCCCTCCAAAGGGACCATCGGAGAGGATCACGTGCCTCGCAACGCTGTACGGTTCGCCGGCCTCAGCCATCCGCGCGCGGATCGCAGCCTTGAGCGCCTTGTCCTGAGTCATGATCATTCTCTTCCCGGCGGGGCTGCCCGCGTCTGCCCGCCAAGGTGCATGACCTGACAGGAGGAACTGCACCGCGAGTCATGGACCCTTGTCCTCGTCGCCACCTCGGCGCGGGCCGGCCGGTGGCTCGGAAGCGGGCAGGCGATGCGACTGCCACTGCGATATATCGTAACGGCGGGCAACGTCATCCGCCAGCCGCGGCGCGACAGCTTCGGCGGCGCCCGCACGGGCGCAGTTGGCTCCCGGCCTGACACGGCCCGCGAGGATCGGCTACTATGCGTTCATCATGCGGCGCTTCGTACTCATCCTTAGCAGCCGTAGCGGGATCTGATCAGGGCAGGCCGGCGACCCGCTACGGGGGTGAGGCGCTGGCCGCATTGCGTTCCGGGTCCGCATCCCCGTTCGTTGCCCGTCGAGCCGCTCAGCACCTGAACCGCTCGCGCGCATCACGATCATCCGCACCCGAGCGCTGCCTTCGGTAGCGCGCAGCCCCGGAAGCCCGCGGTTCACCTCAGCCGGCCCGCTGGTAGCCATGACGTGCCCGCGAGGAGGAAACCGCGATGTCGAGAACGAAGCACAGCCCAGTCGAGACCGATACCCAAGCCCATGACCGCCAGCGCGCGCTGGAGGCGGTCCAGCAAGCAATGGACCGTCGCGATAACGGCGGCGACGCCGCCGCCACTACGGAAAACTGAGCACGGCACCCGGCGCGGCCCGGCCCCAGCAGGCCGGGCCCGGGCGTCGGTGCCGTCATCACCGAACCGGAGGGTTTGCCAGTCATGAACGCCAGCCAGAGCCAGGAGCTTGACTTCGAGATCCGCGCCAGCGCCGCCCCGGCCTCCGCCGGGCAGCGTGCGCAGACGCTGGTAGCACCTGGTTTCGGCAGCGTATTCACCGACCACATGGCAACCATCCGGTGGACCGAGGGACGCGGCTGGCATGACGCGCGGATCGAGCCCTACGGCCCGATCACGCTCGACCCGGCCGCTGCCGTGTTCCACTACGGCCAGGAGATATTCGAGGGCCTGAAGGCCTATGCCCAGGCCGACGGATCGATCGCCGCGTTCCGGCCGCAGGCCAACGCGGCCCGCTTCAACCGGTCGGCCGTCCGCATGGCCATGCCGCAACTGCCCGAGCGGCTGTTCGTCCGGGCCATCGAGCTGCTGGTCGCCCGCGACCGGGACTGGGTTCCGACGGCCGAGGGACACAGCCTGTACCTGCGCCCGTTCATGATCGCAACCCAGACCGGCCTCGGCGTCAACAACCCCTCGTCGAGCTACCTGTTCACCGTCATCGCCTCGCCGGTTGCGGGCTACTTCGGCGGCGCGGTCCGGCCGGTCACCGTCTGGCTGTCCGGGGACTACAGCCGGGCCGCACCCGGCGGCACCGGAGAGGCGAAGTGCGGCGGCAACTACGCGGCCGCGTTCGCCGGGCAGCAGCAGGCGCTCGAGCACGGCTGCGACCAGGTGGTCTGGCTGGACGCGGCGGAGCGGCAGTGGGTCGAGGAGATGGGCGGGATGAACCTGTTCTTCGTCTACGGGGCGGGACCGGATGCGCGGATCGTGACCCCGGTCCCGACCGGCTCGCTGCTGCACGGGATGACCAGGGACTCGCTCCTGAAGCTCGGGCCCGACCTGGGCATTCCCGCGTCCGAAGAGCGGATCTCGGTCGGCGAGTGGCGGCGCGCGTGCGCCTCCGGGGAAATGACCGAGGCATTCGCCTGCGGCACGGCCGCGGTCATCACGCCGGTCGGCGCCGTTCGGGGCACGGGCGGGGAGTGGACGATCGGCGACGGCAGCCCGGGCCCGGTCACCAGCAGGCTCAGGGAGGAACTGGTCGGCATCCAGTACGGCAGCCGCCCTGACCGCTACGGCTGGATGCACCCGATCTGCTAGATCTGATAGGCGGCGCCGGGCCCGTACCGTTGGCGCGGTGCGGGCCCGGCGACGGGGGAGGGCCCGGCGACGGTGCCCGCTGCCGAGGGAGCACAGGTGACGAGTTACGGGCTGCTGGTGTTCGACGGGGCCGAGGAGCTGGACTTCACCGGACCGTGGGAGGTGTTGACCGCCTCCAGCATGATTCGCGACCAGGGCGACACCGTGTTCCTGGTCGCCGAGCGGCCCGGGCCGGTCCGGTGCGCCAAGGGCCTGCGCGTGCTGCCGGATTACACCCTCGCCGACCATCCGGCCGTCGACGTGCTGCTGGTTCCTGGCGGCCAGGGAACCCGGCGCGAGGTCTCGAACCCGGTGATCACCGACTGGATCCGCGCCACCGCCGCCGACGCGACGTGGATTACGAGCGTCTGCACGGGCGTGCTGCTCCTGCACGAGGCGGGCCCGGCCCGCGGCCGTCGAGTGGCGACCCACCACGCGTTCGAGGACACGCTGGAAGCACGCGGCGATATCACCGTCGTCCGTGACGCCCGTTACGTGGTCGACGGCCAGCTCGTGACCAGCCAGGGCGTGTCGGCCGGCATCGACATGGCTCTATGGCTGATCGGCCGCATCAACGGCCGCGACCATTCCCGTGCCGTGCGGCGGTACATCCAGTACGAGCCCGCTCCGCCGTACCAGGCCGACGAGCCCGCGGCGGCCTGGCCGACCGGGGAGCCCGCTGGCTGAGCCGGCCCGCTCTGCTAGTGTCCGCGGCCATGTACGCAGCGGGCCGCGGCATCGCCACCCTTTCGGCCAGGCACGGAACGATCCTTGAGGTCTGGTACTCCGATCTCACGTTGGGCGACCTGTCCGCCGATCCGGTTGTCCTGCGCGCCGACGTTGATTCCGAGCGGTTCGTCCAATTCGAGGTGGTCGAGACCCGCGTCCGGCTCGATGCGCCGCCGGACGGCGCGGCGGATGCCTACCTGCGGCTGCATCTGCTCTCGGCGCGGCTGGTCCGGCCGCGTGAGCTGAACGTGGAGGGCATATTCGGCCAGTTGCCCCTGACCGCGTGGACTGATGCCGGCGCCGTGCATCCGGCCGACCTGGACGAGGTCCGCGCGCAGCGACGGCGGGCGGGGCGGCCGCTGACCGTGCACGCCGTCGACAAGTTCCCGCGGATGACCGACTTCGTGACCCCGCCGGGCGTGCGCATCGCCGACGCCAGCCGGGTGCGGCTCGGCGCCTACCTGGCGCCGGGCACGGTCGTCATGCACGAGGGCTTCGTGAACTTCAACGCCGGCACGCTCGGCCCCTGCATGGTCGAGGGACGGATTACCGCTGGCAGCGTCGTCGAGGCCGATTCCGATATCGGGGCCGGCTCGTCGATCATGGGCACGCTGTCGGGCGGCGGCGCGCACATGACCACGATCGGCAAGCGCTGTCTGCTCGGCGCGAACGCGGGCACCGGCATTTCGCTCGGGGACGACTCGGCGGTTGAGGCCGGGCTGTATGTCACCAGGGGCACAAGGGTGACGCTGCCCGACGGCTCGGTCGTGAAGGCAATCGAGCTGAGCGGCGTGCCGGGCATCTTGTTCCGCCGGCACAGCGTGCACGGCAACGTCGAGGCGGTGCCGTGGAAGTCGAGCACCTTCAGCGGCCTGAACCCGCAGTTGCACGAGTAGCAGAACGCGGGCCGCGCGGGCTGGGCGGGCCGCGCCGCGCGTTTCACTGCAGGCCGGTGTCAGTCCGAATGCGCCAGCTCGCCCGCCTCCGCCCGCGCCGCGTGCGCGGCGAAGGCCTGGGCGGCCGCCGTAGCCAGCTCGGACCCGGCGGCCTGGCGTTCCCGTGCCAGCTGGCCTGCGGTCGTGGCGATGCGGGTGTCGCTACGTCGGCCGGCGAGTTCCAGCACCATCGCCGGGAGCTCGGGCGCGCCCACGCGCGGCACCAGCCGCGCCGCCAACTCGATGAGCAGGTGCAGATTGGTCGGAGCCCGCGGGGCGAAACCGTCAACGGCCGCGCACACCGTCTCCACGATCCGGCGGGCCGGGAGCGCGGCGTGCGAGGCATGCTGCAGGGCATCGGCGACACGGCTGAGCTTGATCACTCCGCCCCGAACTCCGGTCGTGATCGCGGCCGCCGCCAGCGCCGGGTCAAGCCGCCCGTCGAGGCACGCGTCCGACCAGAGCTGAGCCGCGGCGATCCGGGTATCCGCCTCAGCCGACGCGAGACCGACGACCAGGCCGAGGTGGCCCACCGGGCCGAGCGAGTGACCGGGATGGCGCATGGATTCCAGCGCTACCGTCGCCGGGGTGAGGCCCGGCACGAGGCCGTCGCACAGGGGCCTGAGCAGGTGGGCGGCCGCCAGCTCCGGCTGCCACGGGCAGATGAGCG
>JASIBJ010000527.1 GCA_030045215.1 Streptosporangiaceae bacterium
TCTACATGCCGGGGCCAGCCGCCGAGGTCCCGGCGTCAGGTCCGGATTCGGGGCGCTATGCCTGCTCGGGGGGACGACCCCCCGGACCCCCCGCGCTTCGCAGATGCAGTGCCTGCTCGGGGGGACGACCCCCCGGACCCCCCGCGCTTCGCAGATGCAGTGCCTGCTCGGGGGGACGACCCCCCCCCGGGTTTCGCGATGCTAGGCCCGCGGATGCGCCTGGCGGTAAGCCGCGACAAGGCGATCGACGCTGACGTGGGTGTAGATCTGTGTCGTGGACAACGAGGCGTGACCGAGTATTTCCTGGACGCTGCGCAGGTCAGCGCCGCCCTCGAGCAGGTGCGTGGCCGCGGTATGTCGCAGGCCGTGCGGGCCGGTGTCGGGTACCCCGGCCGCGGCGAGCCGGATGTGCACAATCCGCCGAACCGTCCTCGGGTCGATCCGTCCGCCCATGACGCCGATGAACACCGCACTGCCCGACCGGGCGCTGGCGAAGGCCGCGCGGCCGGCCGCCAGCCAGGCGTCCACGGCCCTGATGGCCGGGATGCCGACCGGGACCATCCGCTCCTTCGCGCCCTTTCCGAGTACCCGGACGGTGCGGCGGCCGCGATCAAGGTCGTCCAGGTCGAGCCCGCACAGCTCGCTCACCCGAATCCCCGACGCGTAGAGCAATTCCATGATCGCCGCATCCCTGAGTTCGACGGCAGCCCCGGCCGGCCCGGCGGCCCGGGTGGGGCCGTCAAGCACGGTCAGCATCTGCGCCTGACCCAGCACCTGAGGCAGCCGCTTGCTCACCTTCGGCGAGCCCAGTTGTGCGCCGGGGTCGGCGGCAAGCCAGCCCCGGCGGCACGCGAACGCGGTGAAGGCCCGGACGGCCGCCGCCCGGCGGGCAACGGTCGCCCTGGCGTGGCCAGCCCTGTGCTCCTCGGCCAGCCACGCCCGAAGCTCACGGATGTCCAGGCCGCCGATCTCGCGGCGTCCCTGCCCGGCCGCGTGTGCGAGCAGTGCGCCGACGTCGCCGCAATAGGCGCGCACCGTGTGCGCGGACAGGCCGCGCTCGGCGGCCAGATGCCGGGCGAAGGCCGCAAGCGCCTGGCTGAACTCCTCCGGCAGACCGGGTGCCTGGCCACCGGGCTCGCCGGCCGGACCGGCGTGCTTCTGATCCGGGGCGCCCATACCGCCAGTGTGCGCTACGGCGGGCATGAAAGCGGTGAACCCAGACCCTGGCGGGCCGAATCAGGTGGACGGGCCGTACGAATGGCACGCAAAGGCGCGGCTGTTGTAATCAGGCGGCCGGGACGCAGGCCGGCGGATCCGGCGCGGACTCGGCCGGCGGATCCGGCGCGGACTCGGCCGGCGGCTCACTCGACGGTAACGCTCTTGGCCAGGTTCCTCGGCTTGTCGACGTCGTTCCCGAGTGCGACCGCGGCGTGGTAGGCCAGCAGTTGCAATGGCACCGACAGCAAGATCGGATCCAGTTCAGGCTCATTGCGCGGGACCACGAGGAAGTCGTCGGTCACCCGGCTCGCGACCGCCGAGTGACCGATCACCAGCACGCGGCCCTGCCGGGCGCGGATCTCGCCGAGAGTGCCGAGGTTCTTCTCCAGCAGCTCGTCCTCCGGCAGGACCGCCACGGTCGGCAGCGCGGGGCCGACCAGCGCGAGCGGCCCGTGCTTGAGCTCGCTTGCCGGGTAAGCCTCGGCGTGCAGGTAGGACACTTCCTTGAGCTTCTGCGCGCCTTCCCTGGCCACCGGCCAGCCGCGAACCCGCCCGATGAAGAACATGCCCGGGTACTCGGCGAAGTCCTTGGCCACGGCCGAGATCTCCTCCTCCATGGCCAGGATCTCGGCGATCTGGCCGGGCAGTTGCCGCAAGCCCGCGACGATTCGCTGCCCGTCAGCGGGCGAGAGATCACGTATGCGGGCCAGGTGCAGGGCCAGGAGCGCGAACACGGTGACGGTCGCCGTGAAGGTCTTGGTCGAGGTGACCGACACCTCGGGGCCCGCGTGCAGGTAGACGCCGCCTTCGCATTCCCTGGCGATCGTGCTGCCCACCGTGTTGATGACGCCGATCGCGCGCCCGCCCTTGCGCTTGACCTCCTGCACCGCGGCCAGGGTGTCATAGGTCTCCCCCGACTGGCTCACCGCGATGTAGAGCGTTCCCTCCTCGATCACCGGACTGCGGTAGCGGAACTCTGAGGCCGGCTCGGCGTCGGCCGGGACCCTGGCCAGCTCCTCGATGAGCTGGGCACCCAGCAGGCCGGAGTAGTAGGCCGACCCGCAGCCGAGGATCTTGACCCGCCGGATTGCCCTGGCTTCCCGCGGGTCCATATTCAGCCCGCCCAGGTGCGCGGTCGCGAACCGGTCGTCAAGCCGTCCCCGCAGCACGCGCTCGACGACCTGCGGCTGCTCGTGGATCTCCTTGTGCATGAAGTGGGCGTGCCCGTCGGCGTCGTAGCTGGCCGCATCGGCGTCGATCACAGCGGCCTGTTTGGTAGTGCGGCGCGCGTCCAGGGTCGAGGTCCTGAACCCATCGGCCTTGATGGTGGCGATCTCCCCGTCGTCCAGGTGGACGACCTGGCGCGTATACCTGACCAGCGCCACCACGTCCGAGGCGGCGAACATCTCCTTGTCGCCGATACCGAGCAGCACCGGGCTGCCGTTGCGTGCCACCACGATCCGGTCGGGGCTGCGGGTGTCGATGACCGCGAGCCCATAGGTACCGACGACCTGCCTCAGCGCGAGCCGGACGGCCTCCTCCAGGTCGCCGTCAGGACCGGCGGCGATCAAGTGCGCGACCAGTTCGCTGTCGGTCTCGGAGGCGAACTGCGCGCCCGCGGCGGCGAGCTTGGCCCGCAGCTCGTCGGCGTTCTCGATGATGCCGTTGTGGACGATCGCTATCGGGCCGCATGCGTGCGGGTGAGCGTTCTCATCGCTCGGCTCGCCGTGCGTGGCCCACCGGGTATGGCCGATGCCAGGGCTGCCCTTGACCCGGGCCGGGACGTCGGCCGCCAGCTCCGCGACCCTGCCCTTCGCTTTGCGCACCCGCAGGTCGCCGCTCCGGCCGATGACGGCGATCCCAGCCGAGTCATAGCCTCGGTACTCCAGCCGGGCCAGGCCCTCGAGCAGGACCGGAACGCTATCCCTGGCGCCGACGTAAGCCACGATTCCGCACACGAGCGTCCCGCCTTCTCCCTGGCCCGGACCACTGCGCGGCCCTGGACCTTGCCGGGGCCGCCCGCCTGCACGCAGGGCGGCCAGGTCCTGTCGTTCGACGCCGCTTAGCCGTAAATAATCCTGCGCAGCTGGCGCAGCGACAGCTCAGGCGGCGCGTACCTGCGCTGCGGCATCTCCACCGCAATGCGGGCAAATACCTGATCATTGGTCAGCCCGCGTCCCTTTAGCTCACGATGCCTGCGGCGGACGAAATCGGGCGGCGCCTCGGAGAAGTACCCGAGGACGTCGGCGATCACACGAGCAGCCTCGGGCGGTGTCAGCGGGCAGCTCTGGACGAGGTAATCGACGAGCTCCGCGGGCGGTTCCGGCCTCGGCATGCGGCAATCATGCCCGGACTGGAGTTCCTCAGCAACATTTCTGCCCGATTTCGGGCAGGAATCAAGCACTAGCGAGGCTAGACCGCTCACTTTCATGAGAACGGCCCAGGTTCGACCTGCGCCGCCGGGAGACGCAGCTCCGGACCCGCCTCGTTCCCTGAAAAGATCACTTTGAGCGGAGTCGACGTGTGCCCGCGGCCGGGCTAGCGCTGGCTGGCGATGTCTCCGGACGGCATCCGGGCCAGCTGGCCGCCGGGACCACCACCCGGCGTGGCGGGTGGGTGCGCTGCGGCAGCTGACGGCATCCCGCCCGGCGCCCCTCGAGGTGGCTGCGGCGCCCGAGGCGGCTCCGGCGGCTCTATCCTGGCCACGGCCTTGTCGTAGGCCTCCACCACCCTGGCTACCTCCGCCTCCGGATCACGGAACCAGTTGGTCGACCAGAGCCGGTGGTAGCTCCAGCCCAGCCGCTGCAGGTGCTCGCCCCGCAGCCGGTCCCTGTCCCGCACGCTGCCCGACTTCCGGTACGACGCGCCATCGGCCTCAATGGCCAGCACCATCCGCCCTGGGTCCTGCGGGTGAGTTGCCGCGAAGTCCACCCGGTAGCCGCCGACGCCGTAGCGCGGCACGACCGTGATTCCGCGCGCCGCCAGCCGGTCCCGCACGTCCTGCTCGAACGAGTCGAGCTTGGCCGCGCCGGTCGCCTGCGGCGCGCTGCCACCCGAGCTGGCATAGTCCAGGTAGTCAGCCAGCATTCGCGCCCCGGCCTTGGTGACCCGCTCGGGGTCGACGTCGTGGCCGGAGAACGAGCTGACCAGGGTGAGGCGGTGCTTGGCCCTGGTAGCCGCCACGTTCAGCCGTCGTTCGCCCCCATCGCGCAGGAGCGGTCCCCACTGGTAGCGCATCCGCCCATCCGGATGCTTGCCGTACCCGACAGTGACGATGATCGCGTCGCGCTCGTCTCCCTGCACCCGCTCGAGGTTCTTCACGAAGAACGGCTCAGCGCCGTCGTCGGCGAAGAACGGCTCAAGTCGCTCGGCCTCATCCTCGTCCAGCCGGGCCAGCGCTTCGCGCAGCGCGGCATCTATCCGCTCCGCGTGCTTGATGCCGAGCGCGATGACCCCAAGCGACTCATCGGGGTATTCGCGGGCGTGCTCGAGAACTAGGTCGACGACCTTATGCACCTCTGCGGTGACCGACACCTCCTGGCCGGCGCCTGACCCCTGCGCGACCACCACGTGACGCAGGCAGTCTCCCCTGAAGACGCCGGGGAAGGTGGTGAGCGCGCCACCGTAGATCCGGCTGTTGGAGAAGGCGACCAGCCGTTCGTCCCGGCTGCGGTAGTGCCAGGCCAGCGGGGCGGTCGGGAGCAGCGGCCGGAGTGCGTCCAGCACCGACTCGAAGCCGACGCCGAACGAGACGAGGCTCTCGTCCTCCTCGGCGGTCTCGTCGTCTGGCTCGCTGACTCGAGTGAAGAAGTTCGTCGGCGGCAGCTGCCTGTCGTCCCCGGCCACGACGATCTGATGGCCGCGCATGATGGCAGGAATCGCGTCGGCGGGAACGATCTGGCTGGCCTCGTCGAAGATGACCACGTCGAACAAGCGGACCGCCGGGAGCACCTGGCTGACCATCAGCGGCGACATGGCCCAGCACGGCTTGATCGCGAACAGGACGTCGCTGGCCTGGTCGAGAAGCCGGCGCAGCGGAAGATGGCCGCGCCGCAGGGCGGCCTGCTTGCGGATCACCCGCGCCTGCAGCGGGTGCCGGTCACAGGCCTCGGTTAGCGCCTCCGCCCACGCGCGCTGAACGCGGGTCGCGTTCGCCGTGAGGTGCTGCACGTCATGGGTGCGGAAGTCGTGCGCGATCTCGTCCAGCGCCATTCCGGCGTCAGCGGCATACCGGGTGTCGCGCACCCTGACCTGGTCCAGGACGGAGGAGTACCAGGAGTGGTCGAAGGCGGCAGCAGCCATGTCCGGCCCGGCTTCGCGACAAGCAAGGTCGTCGAGCAACGGGCCAAGCCCGAGATCGTCAAACCGGGTTCCGAGCTCATACAGCCGCGGCAGCTTCCACGGCGTTTCCTGATCAGCGACGAGCCGGCCGAGCACCGGCTCGGGTTCTGCCCCGAGCCTGACGACCGATCGCAAGGCGTTCAGCTGACGCTCGCACTGCTCGTGTACACCCTCGACCTCGTCCAGCGCTGCGGGCAGCCGCGGTGTGCCGTTATCGGTGCGCAGCTCGCGCCACTGAGCTTGCACCACCGAGGCGGCCGCCAGCGCGTCGGCGAGCTGTTCCCACGACGTGTCGTCGCCGGCGACGACCAGCGACCGGGCTTGCTTGCGCAGCGCCCGGCGCTCCATGAAGCTGACTCCGGCCGCGCCGCCCGCGGCTGCGGCGAGCCGGTCCACGTCCGTCGCGTAGACGCCGGGCGCGAAGGTCTGCAGGGACGCTCGCACGGCGGCGAACAGCTGCATCCGGCTCAGCCGGTCCTGATAGGACTGTGGTAGCCGCAACCCCGTCTCGGCGCACGCCTGTTCGAGGCGCTGCGCCTGCATCGGCAGGCCGCGCGTGGCGATGCGGACCGCGAGCTCGCACGCCTGCTGGGCTTCGTCCCTGGTCCGCAGGATCGCACCGAACCAGGGCGTGCTGGCCGGCCGGAGCGTGAACCCGCCCAGGTGCGCGAATTCGCGCAGCTCGTCGCGGATCCGGTCGGCGCGCTCCCGGCTGATTCGCTCGGGAGCGCTGATGCGGACCTGCGTTCTCGCGCACTTCGGGATGCCGAGCAGGGCGGACTGCACCTGAAACGGCGTGACGCCCCAGGGCTGATGCACTTGGTGCAACGCGGACGCATGCCGGGCGAGCCGGCGTTGCCGGTCGGTCAGCCGCCGGTGCAGGTCATCAACGTCCGGCTCGGCCGTGCTTTGCGACTGCTCCAAGGTGTCGCCCAGGTCGCGGCAAATGCGCATCCGATCCCTGGTCCCATCGTGGATATCGAGCACCGTGCCGCCAAGCTGGACGTTCTTGAGCCGGGACAGCACCGCGTCGATGGCAGCGCGTTTCTCGGCCACGAACAGGACCTTCCGGCCGCGCGTCACCAGGGCGGCGATCAGGTTAGCGATGGTCTGGCTCTTGCCCGTGCCGGGCGGACCGTGGATGACAAGACTCCGGCCGGACAGCACCGTGTTGATCGCCTTGCGCTGGGAAGAGTCCGCGTCCAGTACCGAATAGTCCTGCTCGGGCAGGTCGAGCATCGGTTCGCTGCCCTCGTCCGCGCCGAGTATCTCCTGCGCGTCCGGGTCCCCGGCGATCGCCGCCACAACGTCGCTGTCGTTCAGCACGTCGCCGGCCGCCTGGAGGTCACGCACCATTGGCAGCTTCGCGTACGTGAAGGTGCCGATGACGCGCCGCTCGATGATCTCGAAGCCGGGGATCTCGGCGGCCTCCGCAGCCTTGATGAGCATCCTGCCGATGGCGTCTGGCGACTCGTCCGCCAGTTCCTCCGTCGCGGCGCCGAACGCGGTGGCCAGCTTGTTCAGCAGCACCGGGTTGACTTCGGTGTCATCGTCCAAGACCAGCTCGAAGTCGTCATGCCTGGCTCTCGTCGGTACGATCGTCAAGCCCCGCAGCAGTACTGGCGCGGCCGGCTCCAGGAACAGCTCGTCCCATCTCGCCAGCCCCGTGCCAAGGTACCCGGCCCGGATTCCGCGCTCTTCGAGCAGCTCCGTCGACCTGCGGTAAATCGCCTGGACTCGCCGGATCGCATCGGCCCGCAGGTCGACGTCGGTGAACAGGCGGGTGACCCGGATCGACCCGGAGCGCAGGAACTTGGCCAGCGCCTCGGCGTCGGCCTTGCCCAGGTCTAGCGTTCCTGCCCTGCGGTCCTTGTAGTACAAGAGTGTGTTCCGGCCGCCCAAGTCGGTGAGCGCAGCGATCCAGCTGTCCTGCGCGGCCGCGATGAGCTGACGCCGCCGGGCTTCCCGCTCGCCGTTTGCCTCGCTTGGCTCGCACTCGTCATCGTCGGGTTCGTCAGGCAGCCCGTAGCGATCCTGATCGGTCATGCGCGTCCTCCACCGCAACCCAAGGAACCCGACGCCTCGCGGCAACACCGGGACCTGACTGCTCCGCCACAACACCGGGGAACGCCAGGTGCCCAGATTTGGGCGGCTTATTCCGGCCGGCTTGCTTGCTGGGAGCGCGCCGCCTGAGCACGCCGATGCTGGCCAGCGGGCGGTGACTGCGCATGCGGGGGCAGCGGGTCTGTCAGCAGCACGGACGGCACAATTCGTTGGCCTCTGCCGCGTATTCGTGCCATGGTGACGGGCTGTGGATTTCCAGCGCCGACGTCCGTCAGCTCAGAGTCTGGCCTGGGTCGAGACCATGCTCGGAGACACCGCGCGCGTCGTCGCCTGGCAGCGCTTGACCGGCGGCATTATGTCAGCTGTCCACCGGCTGACCGTCGAGTCCGGCGGGCAGCGGCACCTGGTGGTCCTGCGACAGTACGAGGCCGCTCAGCTGGCAAGGCTCGTCGAGAAGGAGTCCCGGATCCTGCGGGCCGTTCGCGGCCTGGGTCTGACCGCACCGGAACTCGTGGCCGAGTCCGGGGACGGCGCGGAGACCGACGGACACCCGTCGATCCTCATGACCCAGCTGCCCGGCCGGGTATGCCTGACGCCCGCCGATCCTGGGGACTGGCTCGGGCAGCTGGCCCGGATGGCCGCCCGGATCCACGACGCGCCGGTGGCAGCCCCGGCGTTCCAGCGCTGGATCAAGGCGGACGAGCTGACGGTCCCGGCATCAGCAACCCGGCCACAGGTGTGGCGGGCGATGATCGCGACGCTTCGCCACCGCGCCACTCGATCGCCCCGCTGCTTCATTCACCGTGACTTCCAGCATTTCAACATCTTGTGGAGACGCGGCCGACTCACAGGAACCGTCGACTGGGTCATGGCCTCGACCGGGCCGCCCGACATCGACGTCGGGCATTGCCGACTCAACCTGGCCGTGCTGTTCGGCGCGGGCTGGGCCGAGA
>JASIBJ010000528.1 GCA_030045215.1 Streptosporangiaceae bacterium
CTTCGGCCGCTCGCCCGGCGCCGACGTGCAGGCAAGGGACGTCCGACCCGATGACCTCGGCCGGGCGCGGTTCTCGCTCGCGGCCGGCTCAGACTCGGCGCCCGTCCAACTGCGGCTCTACGGCGAGCATCACGTCACTAACGCGCTCGCAGCCGGGGCGCTGGCGCTCGAGCTGGGCATGACGCCCGCCGAAGTGGCCGACGGGCTCTCCGCCGCCGAGGCGAGGAGCCGGTGGCGCATGGAGGTCACGCGGCTGCCGGATGGCGTCACGATCCTGAACGATGCCTATAACGCCAACCCCGACGCCATGGCGGCCGCGATCGAGACCCTGTCCGTGATGGCCGCCTCCGGTCGCGGCCTGGCCGTGCTCGGCTACATGACCGAGCTGGGCGCCGAAGCCGAGGAGCTGCACCGGGCGGCCGGGGCACAGGCGGCCAGGGCAGGCGTCGCGGCGCTTATCGTGGTCGGTGACCAGGCGGCCCCGATGCTGCAGGGTGCCAAGGAGGTAAGGTCCTTCCGCGGCGAGCTGGTGCACGTTCCCGACGCGGTTTCGGCAGTTCAGGCGGTGCGCATCCGAATGCGTCCCGGCGACGTCGTACTGGTAAAGGCCTCGCATGCCATAGGGCTGGAGAAAGTGGCGCTGGCGCTCACCGGTGAGCGGCCCCTAGATGATCAGGCACTGCCGGAACAGGAGGACACAGCCCGGTGAAAACGATCATCGTCACCGGTGCGGTGTCACTGCTGCTCGCACTGTTCGGCACGCCGCTCGCGATCAGGCTACTGAGCCGACAGGGCTACGGCCAGCCGATCAGGGTCGAGGGCCCGAAGGCCCACGAGACCAAGCGCGGCACGCCCACGATGGGCGGCATCGTCATCGTGCTCGCCTCGCTGGTCGGCTACGTCGCCGGGCACCTGGTCACCCGCGATGCCATGACGATCTCCGGCGGCCTGATCCTGCTGCTGATGACCGGCCTCGGCCTGGTCGGGTTCATCGACGACTTCATCAAGATCTACCGGCAGACCAGCCTCGGACTGCGCAGCGGGGCCAAGCTGGCCGGGCAGGCGGTCGTCGGGGCGGTCTTCGCCGTGGAGGTGCTCCAGCATCAGAACGGCTACGACATCACCCCGGCCGATGCGCACCTGTCGTTCCTCCGCGACTTCGGCCCGGCGATCGGCGTGCTGCCGTTCGTGATCTGGGTCGTCATCCTGATCTCGGGCCTGTCCAACGCCGTGAACCTGACCGACGGCCTGGACGGCCTCGCCACTGGCGCGACCATCGCGGTACTCGCCGCATACGTGCTGATCGGGATCTGGCAGGAGCGCAACGACTGCACGAACTTCATCTCCCCGCAGTGCTACAGCGTCCGCGATCCGCTGGACATCGCGGTGGTCGCCTCCGCGGTGCTCGGAGCCTGCTTCGGCTTCTTGTGGTGGAACGCGCCGAAGGCCAAGATCTTCATGGGCGACACCGGCTCGCTGGCCCTCGGCGGCGTCCTGGCCGGGCTGGCCGTCTGCACGAAGACGCAATTGCTGCTGCTGATACTCGGCGGCCTGTTCGTGATCGTCACGGCGTCGGTGATGCTCCAGGTCACCTCGTACAAGCTCACCCACAGGCGGGTCTTCAAGATGGCGCCGCTGCAGCACCATTTCGAGCTGATGGGCTGGCCCGAGACCACGATCGTCATCAGGTTCTGGATGGTCAGCGGCCTGTGCGTCGCGCTCGGCCTCGCGCTCTTCTACGCCGAGTGGCTGCAGACTTAGGGCCATGACGGGCGCCGCGGCAGGTACGCAGCTGGCCGGGCTGGCCGGCCGGCACATTTGCGTGGCCGGGCTCGGCATCACCGGGCAGTCGGTCATTGAGCTGCTGGCCGGCCAGGGCGCCGTGGTGGCCGCCGTCGATTCCCGCGACGACGCCGAACGCCGGCAGGTCGCCGCCGGGCTAGAGCAGGGCGGCATCGAGGTGCGGCTCGGACCGGCTCACCTGGGCCCCGAGGCGCTCGTGCCGCCCGGCACCGACCTGGTCATCACCTCGCCCGGCCTGCGGCCGGACACCCCGCTGCTCGCGCGCGCGGTCGCCGCGGGCATCGAGGTGATCGGGGACGTCGAGCTGGCCTGGCGGCTGCGCCCCGTGCTGCCGGACGGGACCCGCCAGCAGTGGCTGGGAATCACGGGCACGAACGGGAAGACGACCACGGTGCGGATGCTGGCGGCCATGCTCGCCGCGGCCGGCCATCGCAGCATCGCCGCCGGGAACGTGGGCACGCCGATCCTGGACGCCGTCACCGACCCGCAGCCCTATCCGGTGGTCGCGGTCGAGCTGTCCAGTTTCCAGCTGTACTGGAGCTCGACGGTCACGCCGCTGGCCGCGGTCGTGCTGAACATTGCCGGCCACCACCTCGACTGGCACGACGACATCGAGTCCTATGCGGCCGCCAAGAGCAAGATCTACGCGCCGGGCACCATCGCGATCTGCAACGCCGACGACCCGCGCACCGTGGCGATGGCGGCCGCGGCCGGGTCCCTGAGCCGGCGGGTGGCCTTCCGGCTGGGGCCGCCGGGCCTGGGTGAGCTCGGGGTCGCCGAAGGCTGGCTGACCGACCGGGCGTTCTCCGCCGGCGCGGTTCCGCTGGCGCCCGCGAGCGCAGTACGGCCCCCGGCTCCCCACAACGTGGCCGACGCACTCGCGGCGGCCGCGCTGGCCAGGGCCTACGGCGACCCGCCCGAGGCGGTCAGCGGCGGACTAGCCGCATTCCAGCCAGAACCGCATCGCATCGCCGAGGTCGGCGCGATCGGCGGCGTCGCCTACGTCGACGACTCCAAGGCCAGCAACCCGGCCGCGGCCGCCGCGTCGATCGCCGCGTTCGGCTCGATCGTGTGGATCGCCGGCGGCCTGTGCCGCGCCACCGATGCCGATCTTGACGAGCTCGTGGCCGCGGCCCGGCCAAGGCTGCGCGGGGCGGTGCTGCTCGGCGCGGACCGGGCCAGATTCGCCCGCGCGCTTGCGCGACACGCGCACGATGTCCAGGTTTTCGAGGTAGCGGGCACCGACACTGGAGTCATGGACCTCGTGGTAGCGCAGGCGGCGCGGATGGCGCAGCCAGGAGACACCGTGCTGCTGGCTCCGGCGGCGCAGTCATTCGACATGTTCCGCGACTACCCGGCCAGGGGAGAGGCGTTCGCGGCTTCGGTCGCGCGGCTGGCCTCGCTCGAGGGCTCAGGGGGTCGCTCCCCGAGTCCGCAGCCGTGAACGTCACGCTGGGCCAGCCCCGCCGGAGCCGGGCCAGCGACGACGGGCTGGAGCCGGCCATTGCCATGGTCGGCGTCGCGGGCGCCGCGCTGACGCTGCGGGACCGGGCGGCCCGCTGGAGGATCCTGCTTGACCGGCCGCTGACGTCCTACTACCTGATCCTCGGCTGCACGCTCTTGCTGCTGGCGCTCGGCCTGGTCATGGTGCTGTCCGCGTCCACCGCGTACCAGCTGGTGCAGGACCTGCCGCAGTACGCGATCTTCCAGAAGCAGGTGCTGGGCGCCGTGGTCGGCCTGGTGCTCATGTGGCTGGCGGCCAAGGCGCCGGTCCGGTTGTTCCGTGCCTTCGCGTACCCGCTGCTGGCCGCTTCGGTGCTCGGCCTGCTGCTCGTGCTCGTCGCCGGGCCCAAGGTCGCCGGCGTCGAGCGCTGGATCACGGTAGCCGGCATCCAGGTGCAGCCATCGGAATTCGCCAAGCTCGCCTTCGTTCTGTGGGGCGCTGACCTGCTGGCCCGCAAGGAGAAACTGCGCCAGCTCACCGATTCCCGCCAGCTGCTGATCCCGCTGCTCCCTGGCCTGACGCTGCTGGCCATGCTGGTCATGGCAGGCGACGACCTCGGCACCACCGCGCTGCTCGTGGTTATCTTCCTGGCCCTGCTCTGGGTGATCGGCACGCCTGCCAGGCTGCTCGTCGGCATGGTCGGGCTGATGCTCTTCGTGCTGCTGATGCTGATCGTCGTACAGCCCTGGCGGCTCGACCGGATCACCGGATTCCTCGGCCAGTCGTCCAAGGACTGCTCGGCGTGCTATCAGCTGACCGAGGGAAAATACGCGCTCGGGTCGGGCGGCTGGTTCGGGGTTGGCCTCGGCGCGAGCAAGGCCAAGTGGGGCTGGGTGCCCAACAGCCCGACCGATTTCATCTTCGCGATCCTGGGCGAGGAACTCGGCCTGCTCGGCACGCTGTGCGTGATCATGCTGTACGGCGGGATCGCGTTCGCCGGGCTGCGAATCGCCCGGCGGGTCCCCGACACCTTCACCCGGCTGGCGGCGGGCGCCATCACGATGTGGATCATCGCGCAGGCCATGGTGAACATCGGCGCGGTGCTCGGCGTCCTGCCCATCACCGGCGTCCCGTTGCCGCTCATCTCGGCGGGCCTGTCGTCGCTGCTGGTAACGATGACGGCGCTGGGCATGCTGATGGCGTTTGCCAGGTCAGAGCCGGGGGCGAGGGAGGCGCTGGCGGCGGCCGGGCCGAGCACGCCGCTGCGGCTGCTGCACTGGCTCGGGCTGGAACGGCGGCGGCGCTGAACGACCGGGCCCGTCCGCGGGCCGTCGCGACGCGCTTGGCCCGGCTTGTTGACGGGCAGCCTTTCCCGGTGGGTTTACCCTGACGACGCGGCGAGTCGGCGCGAACTGAGGAGGTTGCGAACGGATGGGCCAGCACGGCGGGGGGCCGCGGGGGGTCGTCCCCCCAGGCCAGCACGGCGGGCTACACAGCGTGGTCATCGCGGGCGGCGGTACCGGCGGCCACATCGAGCCAGCCCTGGCGTTGGCGGACGCGCTCCGGCGGGCCGACCCCGACACCGCGATCACCTGCCTCGGCACCGAGCGCGGGCTGGAGACGCGGCTCGTGCCGTTGCGCGGCTACGACCTCGCGCTCATCCCGCCCGTCCCGCTGCCCAGGTCACTGACCCCTGAGCTGCTTTCCGTTCCGCGCAGGCTCGGGGCCGCCGTCGCTGCCGCTGCCGCGGTCCTGGACCGGGCTAGAGCGAATGTGCTGGTCGGTTTCGGCGGCTACGTAGCGGCGCCGGGCTACCTGGCGGCCCGGCGCCGTGGCGTGCCGATCGTCGTGCACGAAGCTAACTCCAGGCCCGGCCTGGCCAATCGCCTTGGCGCCTTGCTCACCCCCGACGTGTGCACCGGCCAGCGGGGGACGCGGTTGCGGCACGCGCGCTACGTGGGGATACCGATCAGGCGGGAGATCGCCGGGCTCGACCGGCTCGCGCTGGCGGATAAGGCGCGGGCGCATTTCGGCCTGCAGCCCGACCTCCCGGTCCTGCTGGTAACCGGCGGCTCGCAGGGTGCCGCGTCGCTGAACCGGGCAGTGCTCGGCGCCGCGGGCGCGATCCGGGCCGCCGGGGTTCAGGTGCTGCACATTGCCGGCCCGCGGGCCGGTGATCTGCAGGTGCCGGCCGGGCCCGCGCCGTACGTAGTCCTGCCGTACCTGGACCGGATGGACCTCGGCTACGCCGCCGCCGACTTCGCCCTGTGCCGGGCCGGGGCGATGACCTGTGCCGAGCTATCCGCGATCGGGCTGCCTGCAATCTACGTGCCCCTGCCGCACGGCAACGGGGAGCAACGGCTGAACGCGCTGCCGATCGAGGCCGCCGGCGGCGGCAAGATCGTGGCGGACGCCGAGCTAACGCCCGACTGGATCACGCGCGAGTTGCTTCCGATCTTGCTCGACGGCGAGCTCGTCGCCGCGATGTCGCGGGCTGCGGCGTCGGCCGGTAACCCGAACGCCGATACTGAGCTGGCCGCAATCGTCATGGCGGCCAGCCGGGCCAGGGCGCGGGGTTAGGCGCGGTTGGGAGCGCGGGAGGTCAGTGATGGGCCTAGTCACCCCGGTCGACCCGGTGCCAGTCGACCAGCTGGGGAAGGTGCACTTCACCGCGATTGGCGGCGCCGGGATGTCCGGCATCGCCCGCATCATGCTGGCCCGCGGATTGTCGGTGTCCGGTAGCGACCAGGCCGACACCCCCTTGCTTGGCGAGCTGGCGGCGGCGGGGGCGCGCGTCTTCGTCGGGCACGACGCCGCTAACCTGGGCGACGCCGACACGCTGGTCGTCTCCACTGCCATCCGTGCGGACAACCCTGAGCTCGTCGAGGCGCGCCGGCGCCGGATCCGGGTGCTGCACCGGGCCGCGGCGCTGGCCAGCGTCATGCTGGGGCGGCAGCGCATCGCGGTGGCCGGCACCCACGGCAAGACCACGACGACGTCGATGATCACGACGGTTCTGCGGCACAGCGGCGCAGATCCGTCCTACGTGATCGGCGGGATCCTGGCCGAGACCGGGCTCGGAGCGGACGAGGGGACCGGCCCGGCGTTCGTGGTCGAGGCGGACGAGAGCGACGGCTCGTTCCTCATGCTCGCGCCCGACGCCGCGGTCATCACCAGCGTCGAAGCCGACCACCTGGACAACTATGAGTCCCTGGAGCAGATCGAGCGCGCGTTCGCGTCGTTCGTCGGCAAGATCCCGTCCGGCGGGCTGCTCGTCGCGTGTGCGGACGACGCCGGCGCGCAGGCCCTGACCGGGCAGGTCGCCTCGGGCGTCACCGCGCTGACCTACGGCGCGGCGCCGGATGCCGACTACCGCATCACGAGCTTTCACCAGCGCGGCATGCACACGGCGCTGACGGTGGCACCTGGGCCCAGGACGGCGCTGGCCGGCACCGATGAGCTGGAGCTGGAGATCGCGGTGCCAGGCCACCACTACGCTCTCGACGCGACCGCGGCGCTCGCGCTCACGGTGCAGCTGGGCGTGCCGCCGGCGCAGGCCGTCGCCGGGCTCGCGGCCTACCGCGGTGCCCGCAGGCGGATGGAGCTGAAGGGCGAGGCCGATGCCGTCCAGGTGGTCGACAGCTACGCGCATCACCCGACCGAGCTCGCCGCAGACCTGGCCGCGGCCAGGGACCTGGCGGCGGGCGGTCGGCTGATCGCCATCTTCCAGCCCCACCTCTTCAGCCGGACCAAGATCTTCGCCGACGAGTTCGGTGCCGCCCTCGGCCAGGCCGACGAGGTCCTCGTGATGGACGTGTACGCGGCCCGTGAGGATCCCGAGCCCGGAGTAACCGGGGCGCTCGTGGCCGACGCGGTGCCGGGCGGCCGGGCCCAGTTCGTGCCGGACCGGGCGAGCGTGCCGGTGCTGGCCACCGCGCTAGCCAAGCCGGGCGACATCATCCTCACGATGGGGGCCGGCGACGTGACTGCGCTCGGCCCCGAGCTTGTCGCGGCCCTGCGGGAACGGGCAGGCGACAGCCAGTGAGCGAGCAGGCGGGGCGCGGCCCCGGGTCTCACGACACTGCCCGGCCTGAGGAGCACGCGGCCGGAGGCGGGCCGCGGGTCAAGCGGGGCAGGGACCCATGGCGGGCCGCGTTCTTCGGCGGGCTGATCCTGGCCATCCTCGGGGCCGCCGTGTGGGTGCTGCTTGGCTCGAGCCTGCTGGTCGTCCGGCATGAGGAGGTGACCGGGAACGGGGCGATCCCGGCGGCCGAGATACTGGCAGCGGCCGGGATCCGCCACGGGACACCACTGGCGTCGGTCAACACGGGGGCGGCGGCGCGGCGCGTGGAGCAGATTGACCAGGTCCTGTCCGCGACCGTCAGGCGGGCGTGGCCGGACACCATCGTGATCTCGGTGCGCCCGCGAACGCCAGTCCTGGCGGTGGCCGGCCGCGGGCAGTTCGCGCTCATCGACCCGTCGGGCGTCATAGTGCGCTGGTCACGGCGCCGCCCGACCGGGATGCCGCTGCTGGCCCCGGCGCCCGGACAGCTTCGCGGCAGCCAGGACGTTCTGGCGGCGTCCACCATCTTGCGCGAGTTGCCCGGCCGGCTGCGGGCGATGGTCACCTCGATCGCCGCTCCGTCCCCTCAGGAGGTGATGCTGCGCCTGCGCGGCGGCATCACGGTTGTCTGGGGCACCGCGAGCCAGGCGCAGTCGAAGGCGGCGGAAGTGCTCACGCTGCTGCGGACCGGCGCCCGCTATTACGACGTCAGCGATCCGAACACCGTGGTGACGCAGGGCTGAGTCCACCGCTGCGCCCCCGGTCGCGGCAGGTGCGGCGAGGCGGTGTCGATCAGGCAGGGCTGACCAGGCAGGGCTGACCAGGCAGGGCCGGCGGGCGCGGCGCGGGCTGCTCGTGTCCGACCTATGACCCGATGGGAGCCGCAGCCGGGCATCCCGGTGGCGTGCCTGCTGCGACACGCCGGGCGGGATCAGTGACAGTGGTTGACCACGGGTAGGGCGCAACCCTACTGTCCGTATCAGTCGGCAGCTTGACATAACTCTAAATCTCAAGTTGA
>JASIBJ010000529.1 GCA_030045215.1 Streptosporangiaceae bacterium
GGTGCCGCCGGCAGCGCAGCACGAACAGCCAGAGGACGACGCAAGCGCCCGCCAGCACGCCGATCGTGGCCGCCGATCCCCATCCCCAGGCGCCGCCTCGCACCAGGCCGAGGGTCAGTCCGCCGACACCCGCCGTCACCAGCAGCGCGGACAACTCGTCCGGCCGCGGCCCCGGATGGCCGGGCACGTCAGGCAGCTGCCGCCAGCCGATTATGAGCGCGGCCAGGCCGATCGGGACGTTCACGAAGAACACCAGGCGCCAGCTCGCGGCGACCAGCAGCCCGCCGATCACCGGGCCGAGGGCGGCAGCCATGCCTCCGGTCGCGGTCCAGGCCCGGACCGCGCCACCACGCCTTTCGGGCGGGTAGCTGGCCAGGACCAGGCCGAGCGAGGTGGGCGTGAGCAACGCGGCCCCGGCCGCCTGCACCAGCCGGAAGGCAATGAGCATCGGCACGCTGGCCGCCAGCCCGCAGGCCGCGGACCTGGCCGTGAAGATCGCCACACCGAGCAGAAAGCCGTTCTTGCGGTTCCGCTGATCGGCCAGCCGGCCGGCCAGCACGAGCAAGGCGGCGTAGATGATCGCGTACCCGTTCAGCACCCAGGACAGCGTGCCCAGGCTGGGCTCGCGCAGGTCGGACGCGATCTGCGGCAGGGCCACGTTCACGATGAACAGATCCAGGCTGGCCATGACGACGCCGGCGCAGACGATGACGAGAACCCGGCGGGACCCCTCGTTCCCCGCCGTAAGAGGTTTGGCAGGCTGGCTTAGCAAACTCATAGCCAGACCTTACGTTGCTGGCTTAGGCTTACTCAAGTCAGATAGGGTGAAGAAATGGAATCGTCGTCGCGGGCCGAGCACACCGTGCGGCTCGCCGGGCCGCTGTCGCCCAGGTCAGGCTGGCGGGCTAGCGCCTGCTCGATGGCCCGTGCCCTGGACGTGGTCAGCAGCAAGTCGGCACTGCTCATCCTGCGCGAGGCCTTCTACGGCACGGCCAGGTTCGATGACTTCGCCGAGCGCGTCGGCATCAGTGAGCCAGTGGTCGCCGCGCGGCTGCGCGAACTCGTGGACGAGGGCCTGCTGGTCCGCGAGCCCTACCGGGAGCCTGGTCAGCGCACGCGGATGGCCTACCGCCTGACCGACAAGGGAGCCGAACTGCTACCGGTCCTGGTCGCACTCATGCAGTGGGGCGACCGGTGGCTGCAACCGTCCGGGGCACCGGTGCAACTGCGGCACGCGGATTGCGGCGAGGTCGTCCGGGCAGAACTGCGCTGCACGGCCGGGCACGCCGTCGGCGCGGACGAGATCGACCTGACTGTCGGCCCTGGGCGATCCGCCGCGAAGGCTGCGAGCTGAACTCGGCTGACCTCCGGGTACCCGATGGCTAACCAGTCGCGCCCAGGGTAGTAGTGCAGCACCATGAGCACGGCAGAAAAGCCGGCCGGAGACGGCCAGCGGCGGGGCAGGGCCGCCGCCCTCATGCAGAAGGCGGATCGGCTCCAGCGGCACAACCGGGTGCTGTCGGTCGCGGTTGGCACGTATAAGAAGTTCAGCGATGACCAGGCAGGCAACCTGGCCGCGCTGGTCGCATACTACGCATTCGCCTCGTTCTTCCCGCTCCTGCTCGTGCTGGTCACCGTGCTCGACTTGGTCGTGCGGGACAACACCGCCCTCCGCGACAAGCTGCTGAACTCGGCCCTGAGCCAGTACCCGGTGATCGGCGCGCAGCTGAAGAGCAGCCTGCACGGACTCACCACGACCGGAATCGCGCTTGTCATCGGCTTGCTGCTGACCTTGTACGGCGCGCGCGGCGTCGCCAACGCCATCCAGAACGCGATGAACTCGGTCTGGGGCGTGCCGCGGTTCCAGCGCCCGCGCTTCCCGTGGTCACTCGCGCGCAGCTTCGGCCTGATCGCCGTCCTCGGTCCCGGCCTGATCGTGACCATCACGCTGTCGAGCATTGCCGGGGGCACCGGCCACCTGCACGGATGGCTGGCCCGCGCCGCCGCCATCGTCGTCTCGCTGGTACTGAACGTCGGCCTGTTCTGGCTCGCCTTCCGCATCGCGACCGCAAAGGAGATCGCGAGCCGCAACCTGCGTCCGTGCGCGATCATGGCGGCGATCGCGTGGCAGCTCCTGCAGTTGCTCGGCGGCTACTTCGTCGGGCATCAGCTCAAGAGCCACTCCGCCTACGGCGCGTTCGCCGTCGTGCTCGGGCTGCTGGCCTGGTTCTACTTGCAGGCTCAGCTCACGCTGTACCTGACCGAACTGATCGTGGTCAGGGTACGGCGCCTGTACCCGCGCAGCCTGGCGCCGCCGCCGCTGACCGACGGTGACATGCGGGCCTACGAGCTGTACGCGCAGGCGGGCCGACGCCGACCGGACATCGAGATTCAGGTAGAGCACGACCCCGACGGTGCTGATACGCAGGGCGACCGGCGGCAGTAGGCTGCTCTGTGGCCGAAGCATGCCAAAAGGGGCAGCCGCGTGCGCGTGCCGGCCCATCGAAGGAGACGTCATGCCGATCTTTTCCTCCTCATCCGATCAGTCCACGGCCACGTGGGAGCCGCAGGCCGCCGACACCCGGCTCGCGCATACAGCCGGCGCCGACCCGGCCGGCGTTTTCACCTCAGACCTGTCGGTGTCCGAGTACGTGCTGCTGGGCGAAGCTGGATTCGAGCCGCTCGGGTTCGTCGTCGGGTCCTCGATTTACCACGTGGGCCTCCAGATCGGGCGCTGGAACCAGAACCAGGAACTGCAGGTCCTGACCCAGGCGATGTACAACGCCAGGGAACTGGCGATGGCCAGGATGAGGGCCGAGGCCGACCACCTGGGCGCGGACGGCATTGTGGGCGTGCAGTTGCGGATGCAGATGTACGCCTGGGGCCAGGGCTGCCTGGAGTTCGTGGCGACCGGGACCGGCGTCCGGCACCTGACTGGCCAGGGCGGGCACCGGGCGCCGGACGGCCGCGCGTTTACTTCCGACCTGTCCGCGCAGGACTTCTTCCGGCTGCTGGCGGCCGGCGCGGTCCCGGTCGCGTTCGTGCTCGGCACGTGCGTCTATCACATCGCGCACCAGGGCGTGATGCAGTCGCTTAAGCAGGCGGGCCAGAACCAGGAGATGATGCAGTTCACCCAGGGCGTCTATGAGGCGCGCGAACTAGCCCTCACCCGGATGCAGGCCGAGGCAGCGCAGGCGCAGGCCTCCGGCATCGTCGGCGTCACCGTTGAGGTCAAGAACCACGTCTGGGGCGAGCACGCGACCGAGTTCCTCGCCACCGGCACAGCGGTGCGGCGGCTCGCCGAGGAACACCGTTTGCCGGAGACCTCGCCGAAGCCGACCTTCACGCTGGGCCTGGACAGCTAGCCGAGCGGACGCGGCGTGGCTGCCGAGATGGGCTCCGCGCCGCGTGGCTGATTAGCTGGGCTCCGCGCCGCGTGGCCTGTTAGCTGGGCTCCGCGCCGCGTGGCTGATTAGCTGGGCTCCGCGCCGCTTGGCTGCTCAGCCGGCTCGAGTGGCGGCGCGCCGACGGTGCAGTTCACTCGGCACTCAGGCATCGCCGGCTGCCGCCCTGCTGGCCGCAGCACGTCGTTGTCGGTGAGGACGGCCGCCAGCACCGCTGCCACCGCAAGCACCAGGGCGCATCCGGCCATCGCGAGATCAAACCCATGATTGAAACGGGACGGCTCGTGATAACTCGCGGCCCCGAGACCCACGGCCGCCGGCAGCGCGGCAACTGCTACGAGCCCGGCTGCCCGCGCGACGGCGTTGTTCACCCCGCTGGCCACGCCGGCGTGCCGGACGTCGGCACTGGCCAGGACCGTCGCCGTCAGCGGGGCGACGGTCAGCGACAGGCCAAGGCCGAAGACCACCACGGCGGGCAGCACGTCGGACACGTAGCTGGCGTGCGGGCCGATCCTGGTCGTCAGCGCCATCCCGATCGCGCAGCCGCCGATGCCGATGGTCAGCGGCCAGCGCGGCCCTACCCGCTGCGCCAGCGTCCCGGCTCGCGCGGACAGGCCGAGCATGAGCAGCGTCACCGGCAGGAGCGACGAGCCCGCCGCCAGTGGCGAGAAGCCCGAGACCACTTGCAACTGCAGTACGAGCAGGAACAGCAGCCCGCCGAATGCGCCGTAGACCAGGAACGTGATCACGTTGATGGAGGTGAACTCGCGCGACGCGAACACGTCGGTCGGCAGCATCGGCGCGACGCGGCCTGGCACCCTCGTCCGACGGCGCTCGAGCATGACGAAAGCGGCGCTGGCGATCACCCCGCCCAGGCCGGCCAGCACCGGGCCGACCGGTTTCCCTGACGTCTCCGGGGCCTGAATGAGCGCGTAGGTGATGCCGCCCAGCGCCAGCGCGCCCAGCGCCGCTCCCGCGACGTCGAAGCCGCCATGTACCGAGAGGTCCCTGGTCTCGGGCACGTGCCGTACCGTGACCGCGATGACGGCGACGGCGAGCGGCAGGTTCAGCAGGAATACCCAGCGCCAGCCGGCGGTCTGCACCAGCCAGCCGCCGAGAATCGGCCCGATGGCGGACGCTACGCCGCCGAGGCCGGACCAGGCGCCGACCGCGCGCGGGCGGTCATCGGACGTGAACGTCGCCTGAATGATCGCTAGCGAACCGGGCGTCAGCAGCGCCCCGCCAATGCCCTGCAGTACGCGGGCGCCGATGAGCACGCCGATGTCCGGCGCGCCGCCGCACACCGCAGAAGACAGCGCGAACCAGATCACGCCAATCAGGAAGACGCGACGTCGTCCGAGTCGGTCGCCGAGCGAGCCGCCGAGCAGGATCAGGCCGGCCAGGGTCAGCGTGTAGGCGGTGATTGTCCATTGCAGGTCCGCCAGTGAGGCGTTCAGGTGCCTGCCGATCGTGGGCAGGGCGACGTTGACCACCGTCGAGTCCAGCAAGACCATGCTGGAGCCCAGAACCGTTGCCAGCAGCACCCAGCGGCCCTGGCTACTTTTCAGGCGCAGACTGGCTTCCGGGCTCTCGGCGGTCATCTCGCGATCGTCTCATCGGGCGCGCGGAGGGCGCCAATCCGCGGGTGGCCGCATTCACCACCGCGCGCCTGCAGATCACCAGCGCGTGACAGCGACGCCGCGAGCGCGGTTGCGCCCGCGAACGGCCCTGCAGTGCTAATTCAGCAGTAATAAGGTGTCCGACCCGCCCGAGTTCACCTGGCCGCTACCGGGATCGTCAGGCTTCGCACCACTCCCGCTTCCGGCGGAGCCCTGGCTCGTGCCGCCGGACTGCGTCGTGCCGCCGGACTGCGTCGTGCCGCCAGGCCCTGCCGTGCGGCCGGGTTGCGTCGTGCTGCCGGGCTGCGTCGTGCTGCCGGACTGCGGTGCCTGCCCAGGAGCGGCCGTCGTGGCGGGAGCCGCGGTCGGCGTTGGAGCCGCGGTCGTGGCGGCGGCGGTTCCCGCCGGTCGCGTGCCCTCGTCAGCCGCCGATTGCGACACAGCAGACTGGGCCCGGAAGCGGCCGAGCCCCGCTCTCGCCGAGCCCTCCTCGGCTGGCTCCGGGTGGAACAGCATGTACGCGCCGACCCCCAGCACCGCCCCGACGAGCGGAGCGATGATGAACACCCAGATCTGGCTCAAGGCCGCGCCCGCGGTGACGATCGCTGGCCCCAGGCTGCGGGCGGGGTTGAGCGACGCATTGTCGACAGGGATCCCGACAATGTTCGCCACCCCGAGAGCGAGGCCTATGACGATACCTGACACAGCCACACTGGCCTGCTTCATCGTGGCGGCCAAGAAGACCAGCACGAACGCCGCGGTCAGGATGACCTCGAGCAGGAACGCACCCCCGGCCGAAGCGCGCAGCAGCGACAGGCTGCCGTATCCGTTGTCACCCAACCCGATCCTGGACTTGATGTAGAACGGCGAGGTACTCAAGACCCAGAGCAGCAGCAGCGCGCCGATGATGGCGCCAACGATCTGCGCGATCCAGTACGCCACCGCATCCACGAGCGTCATCCGCCGCATGAGGAAGGCCCCGAGCGTCACTGCCGGATTGACGTGGCTGCCGGAGATGGGCCCGATCGTCGCGACCAGCACGAGCAGGATCAGGCCGAATGCTAGCCCGGTGACGAGGATCCCGGCCGAGACGCTGCTGCCAAAGGCCCGGAACCCGAAACTGATCGTGGACACTCCGCAGCCGAAGAACACCAGCAGGGCCGTGCCGATAAGCTCGGCGGCCGCCTTGCGGGCCAGCACGGCATCGATCGTTATGGCCGGGTCGGCCTCTCGCGGCCGGCTGGACCCGGCCGTGGGCCTGAGCGCCATCGTCCCACCCCATATCCGCGCCTCAACGGAGATCGCCTGCCTGGGATCCCACTGTCATCGTCTACCCGGTATCCCCACTCTTCGAAGCGACAAAGCTACTTAACGTGACGGAAGCGCCTGGCTTTGGTCTCGCGGTCGGTGCCCAGGCTCGCCAGGACCGGCGGGCAGGCGTCGGAAGCCGACATCTGCCCAGGCTCGCCAGGGCCGCCGGGCAGGCGTCGGAAGCCGACATCCCTTCGGTGCAGAGGCCGACAAATGCGTCTTATGATCGGGTTTCGTCCCAGGCGAACGGCTGGAATGTCACTCAGCCTTTCGCAGGCGCATTGCGGCAGCGTGGCTCGCGCTTGCGTCGCCAGATGGATACCTACAATGGCGGCCATTCGTGTGTAGGGATATTTGTCGCCATTCGCTCCATATAACCGTACGTCATCCGGGTGAGCGCGGATCTGCGGTCCGAGTGGTGGCCGTCGAGACTGTGCACCGTGTCCACCTGCCAGGTTGCGCCCGAGCGGCCGGTGAGGCACCGCTGCTCGATGATGCCCAGCATCCGGTCTGCGTCGGGAGTGCTGACGCCCCACTGCCGCAGGCCTTCCCAGGCCAGCGGCAGCAGCCGCCGCAGCAGGAGTTCGGTAACTGGCGCCTCTCCGATGCCCGGCCAGTACACGCGGGCCTCGATACCGTGCCTGGCTCCCTCCATGAGGTTGTCGGCGGCGGCGGCAAACGACATCCGGGTCCAGACGGGCCGCTCGGTTTCCGCGAGCGCACGGACGACGCCGTAGTAGAACGCGGCGTTGGCGACCACGTCGGCAACCGTGGGCCCGGCGGGAAGCACGCGGTTCTCGACGCGCAGGTGCGGCCGGCCGTCGTCCACCGCGTAGACCGGCCGGTTCCACCGGTACACCGTGCCGTTGTGCAAGGTCAGCTCGGCTAGCTGCGGGGCTTCGCCACGATCCAGCGCGGCTTGAGGGTCCTCGTCCTCCCGCAGGGGCAGGAGCGCCGGGAAATACCGCAGGTTCTCCTCGAAAAGGTCGAATACGGATGTGATCCAGCGCTCGCCAAACCAGACTCGCGGTCGCACCCCTTGCAGCTTGAGTTCCTCCGGCCTGGTGTCAGTGACCTGCTCGAAGAGCGGGATTCTGGTCTCGCGCCACAACTCCCGCCCGAACAGGTAGGGGGAGTTCGCGGCCAGCGCCACCTGGATGCCCGCAACGGCCTGGGCGGCGTTCCAGTAGTTCCCGAAAGACTCGGGACTCACCTGCAGGTGAAACTGCACGCTCGTGCATGCGGCCTCCGGCATGATCGTGCCCACATGCGTGAGCAGCCGTTCCGGCCCGTCGATGCAAATACACATGTCCTCGCCGCGGGCGGCAATCATCTGCTCGTTGAGCAGGCGATAGCGCGGGTTGGCCGACATGGCCTCGTCGGTAACATCGCCCTGCCTCACGGTTGGCAGGATGCCGATCATGACGAACCTGCTGCCGGCCGTCAGCGCGCGGTCCGAAGCGTGCTCGAGTTTCCGCAGTACCGAGGCCTCCAGGTCACTGAGGGCGTTGCCGGTCAGCTGCCGCGGCGGAACGTTGATCTCCAGGTTGAACCGACCGAGCTCGCTCGCCCAGCTCGGGTCGGCGATAGCCTCGAGCACCTTCGTGCTCGTCATCGCCGGCAAGTATTCATCGTCAACGAGATTCAGCTCGATCTCCAGGCCGACCTGCTGCGGCTCGGTCTCGAATCTGGACTCGCGTAGCATCCGGGCGAATACGTCCAGGCACTGTCGTACCTTCTGGCGATAGGCACGCCTGTCCTGCTGGCTGACGATCATGGCCGGGACATCCCTGCCCATCGAACTCCTCCACGTACTGCTCTGGGCGGAGACTCGGTTCCACATTCGCACGTAATGGGGCGCCTGACCAGGTTGTGTACGCCGGGCTGACGATCGGGTTAGTTGGTAACCGCGGAGCC
>JASIBJ010000530.1 GCA_030045215.1 Streptosporangiaceae bacterium
GCTGGCCGCGCTCGGCATGGCGATCGTGTCCGGGCTCGTCATCGCGATCGGCGGAGTGGACTGGTGGCACACCAACCCGGTCGGTCACTTCTTCAACAGCATGCACCTGTGGAGCGTCGAGCTGTTCATGGCGCTGATCGTCATTCACCTGTGGGGTAAGTTCTGGATGGCCGCCTGGCGCGGGCGCCGGGCGATGACCTGGATCACCGGAGTCGTCGCCTTCATCGCCTCGATCGTGGAGTGCTTCACCGGGTACCTGTCGCAGCAGAACTTCGACTCGCAGTGGATCTCCACCAGCGGCAAGGATGCCTTCAATTCCGTCGGTGTCGGCGCGTTCTTCAACCTCATGAACTTCGGCCAGATGCTCCTGTGGCATGTCGTGCTGATCCCGATCATCCTGATTGCGATCGTCGGCGCTCACGTGCTGCTCGTCCGGGTGCGCGGCGTCGCGCACCCGATAGACACTCACAAGGCCGAGGGCGCCAGCGGGTCGTGGCGCCAGCGCAGGCGCGCGGTCGCGGCCGCAGAGGCCGCGCCGTGGCGCGGAGCCACCCGCCGGTACGACATCATCAAGGAAGGATCGATTGCCGTCCTGATCACGCTGGCTTTGACCCTCGGCCTGGCCGGACTGCTGTCCTCCCCTGATGTCCCGGCGCTGACCGTCCAGACCTGGTCGCGGCTCGACCCTTCCGACTTCCTCGCGACGGCCGCCTCCGAGCTGAACGGCACCAGCGAGACTGCGGCCTACGGCCAGCCGTACAACACCGGGACCGGCAGCGTCCAAAGGCTGCTGTTCTCGCCCCAGACGTGGTTCGGGGTCACGCAGCCGATCAACGCGGCCCAGGCGTTCGTGCTGCAGCCGCTCGCGTCACTGGCGCCCACCGACCCGGCTCTTGCGAGTGCGCTGTCGACGTACAACAGCGCTTCCGCAGCCCAGCAGCTGGCATGGGCCAATGCGTACGACAAGGCGGCCGCGGCGAAGGTGACGATGACCGCAACTATGCCGGTGATACCGGCCGCCAAGGACGGGCCGGTGCCGGCGATGATGACGGCCGAGCTGTCCATGGCCCGCAGCGGCGCGCTGGACACGGACCTGCTGGCCGGGCGGACCTTCTACGGCACCAACTTCACCAAGCCACTGCTGTTCATCGAGGACGGCGGCTACTTCATCTACAAAGCAGGCTTGATGAACCTCAGCGGCGGTCAGTGGGGTGTCATGAACGAGACCGGCGGCTACCCAGGCCAGCCATGGCTGTGGCTGTACACCTTGTGGTACCAGATACCGAGTTTCTCCAACTCCGCCAACGTGGACATGATCGCGATCTACCTGACCGGCCTGGCCACGATCCTGCTGCTGCTCGTCCCGTTCATCCCCGGCCTGCGCGACATCCCGCGGCTGATCCCGGTGCACCGACTGATCTGGCGAAACTGGGAGTCACCGGGCGAGAGCGGCCCAAAGGTGACGCAGGAGCCATCGCCAGGGACGGCCGATGCCAACGCATAGTTTCTGCTGGCCAGCCTCCGGCTGACCGGCGACCGAGGCCGTCCGGGCGGAACCCGCCCGGACGGCCTCCTGGCTTAGGTCCCCGCCCGGCGGGCCCTCCGCCCGGTGTGGTCAGCCGACCGGGGGCGGCACCATGAAGCGATAAGGACGGCAAGCGACCGGAAGGCGGAGGGTGCCATGTACGCGCAAGTGGGCGACCGCCTGGTCGTCGGCGGAGATCCCGATCGGATCGCGGTGATCATCAACGTCCCGCACACGGACGGCACTCCGCCCTACGTAGTCAAGTGGCTGGCGACCGGCCATATCGCGATGGTCTCGCCCGGCCAGTTCGGCCGGGTCATCCGGGCCGTTCCTGGCCAGGCGGAGCCCGGCACAATTGAGCAGACAAGCCGTCGGATTCAATCGGGGGGAGAACAATAGTGACGGCAGGTGCACAAGACGGCCATCGGATCGTGGTGGGAGTGGACGGCTCGGTTCCGTCCAAGCAAGCGCTGGTTTGGGCTTGCAACCAGGCCCGGCTGACCGGAGCCCGAGTCGAGGCTGTCATCGCGTGGCAGTTGCCGGCGGCCTATGGCTATCCGCTTCCCGTCTCCGACCTCAACTGGCGGGAACTCGCTACCCAGGTGATAACCGACGCCATCGCCGAGGCCCGGCCTCCGGGTGGGCAGCCCGAGATCAGCTACACCGTCGCGGAAGGGCACGCCGCCCAGGTCCTCCTCGACGCTTCCGCCGGAGCGGATCTGCTTGTCGTCGGCAGCCGCGGTCACGGCGGCTTCGTTGAGGCCCTTCTGGGCTCCGTTGGGCAGCATTGCGTCCACCATGCGAATTGCCCGGTCGTCGTCATCAGGGACTCGGTTACCGGTCACGACGAGCGCTGATGCCAGGCCCACCGGGCTCTGCCGGCAGGGCCCTCGTCAGGCGTAAAGCATGTCGATGTCGGCGGCGAAGTCATTAGTTACGACGATCCTGCGCACCTTGTCTGACGGCGTCAACTGGCCGGTGGCCTCAGTGAAATCGGAGGGCAGGATGCGGAACCGGCGGATCGACTCGGCCCGGGACACGGCCGTGTTCGCTTCGTCCACGGCGCGCTGGATGCCTGCGACGAGGTCGGGGTCGGCGGCCATGTCCCTGACGCTCGACTCGGCCGGCCGCCCGTGCTGGTGCTTCCAGAGTTCGAACTCCTCAGGATCGAGCGTAATCAGGCAGCCGACATAGGGACGGCCGTCCCCGACGACCAGGCAATGGCTGATCAGGGGGTGAGCGCGGATGCGCTCCTCAAGTACCGCCGGAGCCACGTTGATGCCCCCGGCGGTGACGATCAGGTCCTTCTGCCGGCCCGTCACCCGCAGCATGCCCTGGTCGTCCAGCACCCCAATGTCACCAGTGTGCAGCCAGCCGTCGCCGTCGAGCACCTCACCGGTCGCGGCCAGATCGCGCCAGTAACCGGCAAATACGTTGTCGCCTCTGATGCGGATCTCGCCATCGTCGGCGATGCGGATAGCGACTCCCGGCAAGGGCAACCCGACGGTGCCGACCTTGTTCCGTCCCGGGCGGTTCACGGTGGCGGCGCCGGCCGCCTCGGTGAGCCCGTAGCCCTCCAGCACGGTGATGCCGGCGCCGCGGAAGAAGTGGCCGAGGTAGTCATTCAGCGGCCCGCCACCGGAGATTGCGTACCTGACCCGGCCGCCGGCAGCTGCACGAAGCCGCCGGTAGACGAGCAGGTCGAACACCGTATGCCGGGCAGAGAGGAGCGGTCCGGCCGTTAGCGCCTCGCTCCACCCGATCGCCGCGCGTTCCGCCGCCGCGAACATCCACGCACCAGCTTTGCTCGCCGATGCCCGGCGCCGGGCCTCGTAGTAGATCTTCTCGAATACTCTCGGCACGGCGAGCACGAACGATGGCCGGAACTCGGCCAGCCCATCGGCCAGGGTGTTGGGATCCGGCCAGTGCCCGAGCACGGCACCCGCCTCCAGCATCCCGACCTGGATGATGCGCGCGAACACGTGCGCCAGCGGCAGGAACAACAGCGTCGAGGCGTCAGGCTGCTCGAACAGCTCCGGCAGCGCGGCGACGGCGTTGCGCACATCAGCGAGCAGGCTGCCGTGGGATAGCTCGCAGCCCTTAGGACGTCCGGTCGTGCCCGAGGTGTACACGATAGTCGCCAGGTCGGCAGCCGTGATCTTGGCCTGCCTCTGCGCGATCAGGTCAGCCGGGACATCCGCACCGCCGCGCGCTACGGCGTCGAGATCGTCGATGCGCCATACCCGTTCGAGAGCGGGCAACCTGCCCTGCACGCTGGCGATGACCTGCTCGTTCCCCTCGGTCTCGGCGAACACGGCCCGCACGGCCGAGTCGCGGAGGATCCACTCGACCTGCTCGGTCGACGACGTCTCATACACCGGTACCGTGACGGCGCCGGCGGCCCAGACTGCGTAGTCGACCTGCGTCCACTCATACCGGGTCCTGGACATCACCGCGACCCGGTCGCCGGGCAAGATTCCGGCCGCGATCAGCCCGTTTGCCAGCGCAGCGACTTCGGTTCGGAACTGGCCAGCGGTGACATCCCGCCAGCTGCCGCCGGGCAGCCGCCGACGCAGGATGACCGCTCCAGGGTCGGCGTCTGCCCGCCGGAACACGATGGCGGCCAGGCTATCGGCGGGCGGCACCTGGACCAGCGGCGGAATGCCATATTCCCGCATGCCTGCTGCTCCTCTCCCGTCCCCCAGCCAGCAGCTCGACGGGCACCGCTCGAAGCAGGAAACGAAACGGCCTGCGCCCCAGCTGGGCTCAGGCGACGAAAATTCGCCGGCCCGTAACCATCCGCGGCGTCAGGCAGACCGGACGGACGGCCACACCGCCTGCCCATGGTTCGTCAGCAGCGGCCATGTCGCCGGTATCGCCTGGCGTGGCCAGGCCCCGCAGCAGGACGCTCCACCCCTCGCGCTGAGCCTCGTCGATGTGATCGACCTCGAAGCTGGCCGGGCAGCCTTCGGGTGACCTGTACACCGTGGTCTCGAGGAGACTGCCCTGCCTGGTCCGCAGCATCAGCTGGCCGTTCCGGACGGCGTAGTTCAACGGGAGGACGTGCGGCAAGTCGCCAGACTCGGCCAGGAACGCGACGCGGCCGACGCCGTGCTCATCGAGCAGCCGCCAGCACTCTTGCTCGGCGAGCACGTCAAGGCGAGGGCGATGGCCTTCGAATTCTGGCGGCACGTCGGCATCCGAACCCAGCAGGGAGTAGTCCGGCAGATCAAGCGCATACGCGAGCCGAAGCACGATCTCCGCGCTCACCGATGCCGGCTGCTCCTCGATATAGGCAACCATCCCAGGCTCGATTCCGGCCCGGTTTGCCACCTCGGCCTGGGTCAAGCCCAGTTCCTCCCGTCGATGGCGTACGCGACGCCCGAGGTCGCCCGGATGCCTACTCAGTTCGCTCACCGCAGCTCCCCTTTGCTTTGCGGGTTGCAGCCCGCCGTGCTCGCAGCCAGCACGGTATCAGCCTCGTGCGGGGGACGCGGGAACCCAGATGTTCGTGGCTGAGAATCACCCAGCCGGGCGGCCGACGCACTATCCGGCCGAGCCCTTGCCGGCTCGCAGGGATGCGGCATGGTCAGGCACAAACGTCTGCGAATCTCGAGGCGCGCGGATGTAGCCCGACGACGTCGGTCGTGGCGGCAGTTCCAGCGGCCGGCGCTGGACGTCGTGATAGGGCACGGTGCTGAGCAGGTGCGCCATCATGTTGATCCGGGCCCGCCGCTTGTCCTCGCTGTCTACGACATACCACGGCGCCTCCGGGATGTCGGTATGGACGAACATCTCGTCCTTAGCCCGCGAGTAGTCCTCCCACCGGGTTATCGACTCCAGGTCCATGACCGAGAGCTTCCATTGCCGCATCGGGTCCTCAAGCCGATCCCGGAACCTGCGCTCCTGCTCCGCGTCGCTGACGGAGAACCAGTACTTGCGCAGCATGATGCCGTCCTCGACCAGCAGTCTCTCGAAGATGGGGCATTGATGCAGGAACCGGCTGTATTCCTCCTTAGTGCAAAATCCCATGACCCGCTCGACGCCCGCGCGGTTGTACCAGCTGCGGTCGAAAAGAACGATCTCCCCGGCGGCCGGCAAGTATTCGATATAGCGCTGGAAGTACCAGTGCGTACGCTGTCGGTCGCTGGGCGCTGGCAGCGCCGCGATCCGGGCCACGCGCGGATTGAGGTACTCGGTCACGCGCTTGATTGTGCTGCCCTTCCCGGCTGCGTCCCGACCCTCGAACACAACGACGAGGCGGGCACCCTCGACCCGCACCCACTCCTGCAGCTTGACGAGCTCGGCCTGGAGGCGCAGCAACTCGGCCCGGTAAACCTTGCCGGAGAGCCGGTGCGCGGTGCGGTCCTGCCCCAGCCGGCCAGCCCTCTTACCGCCGTGACCCGCCATGAGGCCTCCTTCCTGCCAGTGGACACGTGCCAGTCAGGCTCGACGCAGGACCGAGGTCCCGCCGATTCTCCACCTTTGCCCCTAGGAGAGCAGCCAACCCGGCGGTGAGATCAAGAGTAGGTAAGTCGAGAGGAGGCATGAGCGATGGCAACGCTGGTACGGAGGGACTCCAAGGGACCGCTGGATCTTTTTGACTGGCTGGAGACTCCGTGGACTGTTCTGCGTCCTGTCGCCGGTCATCCGCTGCGCATGGAGGACTATGTCGAGGACGGCAAGTACGTCGTGCGCGCGGAACTGCCGGGGATCAACCCGGAGAAGGGTCTTGAGGTGACGGTGTCCAAGGGCATCCTGAACATCAAGGCCGAGCGCCAGGAGGAAAAGAACGGCAAGCACCATTCGGAGTTCCATTACGGCACCTTTGCCCGCAGCGTCACGCTGCCCGAGGGCGCTGACGAGGAGCACATGGAGGCCATGTACGACAATGGCATCCTGCAGATCACGGTGCCCGTAGCGAGCAAGAACGGCGAGGCCAGCCGGAAGATCCCGGTCATGCTCCACCACCACATCAAGGCGACCTGACCGCCCGCAGCGCGGGCAGCCCGCCGCGCCCGGCCGTCTGGCCGGGCGCGTCGCGCATGGCCACGGCTATCTAGCGGATCACCAGGACAGGCCGGTCGGTCAAGTGGAGCACCTTGTGGGCCGTGCTGCCAATGAGCAAGCCAGCGAGGTCACCACGGCCCCGCGAACCCATGACGATCACCCCCGCGTCGCGGCTCTTGGCCTCGGCGACGATCTCCCTGGCCGCGAAGCCGAAAATCGCATCCCGGACCGTTCCGGCCGCGCTGACCCCGGCGGCGGCCAGCTTCTGCACGGCGGTGTCGACCGCGGCTTGCGCCTCTCCGGACGTCTCGTTCGCAGTCGTCCCGAACTTTGAGGGCTCGCGCTCCCGCAGGTGCAGTATCCAGATCTCGCCGTGTGCGAGCGCTGCTAGTTCGCGGGCAGCGGTCAGCACTCGGTCGGCTGCCTCCGACTCGTCGATGGCGACCAGGATTTTCTCGTACATTGCCACCCCTCTCTCACGTACCTGCCTCAACTGTCGTCGCGAGCTAGCCGCCGGTAAAGGCCGAAGGTCCCGTCCTTTGCGGGCTACAAGCCCCTGAGTGACGGCGGCTGGTAGCTGCGACGGTGGGATTGGGTGGGCATCAGGCGGACTGAGGGAGGCATGGGCCACGATGTTCGAGATCCGCATTCACGGCCGGGGCGGCCAGGGTGTCGTAACCGCCGCCGAGCTGCTGTCCGCGGCCGCATTCGCTGGCGGTCGGCACGCGCAGGCCTTCCCGAGCTTCGGCTCCGAACGTACTGGGGCCCCGGTGGTCGCATTCTGCCGGATTGACGACAAGCCCATCCGATCCCGCGAGCCGGTCATGAACCCCGATGTGTTGATCATCCAGGATCCTACGCTTTTGCACCAGGTGAACGTCTTCGAGGGCGCGGGCGCGGACGTGCGCCTGCTGATCAACTCGACCCGACCGGCCGCCGACCTCGGGATCGAGGACTTTACCCGCAAGCTCCAGCCGGACGCCGTGCAGACGGTGCCCGCCACCGAGCTTGCCCTGCAGCATGTGGGCCGGCCGGTGCCCAATGCCGCACTGCTGGGTGGCTTCGCGGCGCTCAGCGGTCTGGTCACCATCGACGCGGTGGAGGCGGCGATCAAGGACAGATTCCCTGGCCCGGTCGCTGCCGGCAACGCCGCAGCGGCGCGCGCTGCCTACGAGGAGGTCCGCGGCCGCCTCCGCGGCGGTGCGCTGGAAGATGCGCGCCCGCAGCCGCCGGCCGGCTCGGTCGCCAAGGCAGCGGACGCGATCCGGGCGCTGCCGCCTGCGCCGCGTGGCCTGGGGAGCCTGCGCCAGATCGAAGGATCGCGCGGGGTTGCCGAGGCGGTCGCCCGCAGCCGTCCCGAGGTGATCTGCGCATACCCGATCTCGCCTCAGACGCACATCGTGGAGGCGCTTGCCACCATGGTGAAGTCCGGGGACCTGACGCCGTGCGAATTCATCAACGTCGAGTCGGAGTTCGCCGCCATGTCCGTGGCGATCGGGGCCTCCGCGGCGGGCGCCCGCGCGTACACGGCGACGGCCAGCCAGGGCCTGCTGTACATGACCGAGGCGCTCTACAATGCCGCCGGCCTCGGCCTGCCGATCGTGATGACGGTGGCCAACCGAGCGATCGGGGCGCCGATCAACA
>JASIBJ010000531.1 GCA_030045215.1 Streptosporangiaceae bacterium
GACGGCGGTCGGTACTGCGACTCGGCCGCGAGCAAATCGAGCTGCTCGAGTTCACCGACTCGATGGGACGCCCCTACCCGTGCGACAGTACGAGCACCGACATCTGGTTTCAGCACTTGGCGATCATCGTCAGCGACATGACCGAGGCGTATCGCGACATCATGGCGCAGCCCAGATTCAGGCCTATCAGCCGCGCCGGCCCGGTGCAGTTGCCAAGCGAGTCTGGCGGCGTCAAGGCCTTCAAGTTCCGCGACCACGACGGCCACCCGCTGGAACTGATCGAATTTCCCTGGCCGCTCAGCCCAGGCGAACGGGGCAGCGCTGACAACGCCGGGCCCTTCGTCGGCATCGATCACACCGCTATCGGGATTAGCGACTCCGATATCAGCGCGAGTTTCTTCAGGAGTGTATTCGGGTTCGCCGTCGGCCCGCGGACCGAGAACCGCGGACCCCAGCAGGCTGAACTCGACGACGTCGACGACGTTCATGTCAGCGTCACCCGACTCGCGAGGGGCCTGCCCGCACCACGCCTGGAACTTCTGGACTACCACGTGGGCACGCGCAGGCCCATCCGAGCCGATACCGCCAGCAACGACATAGCTGCCACCCACAGCGTTGTCGGCGTTACGTCGCTCGATGCCACGTTCGCCGCGCTGGCAGCATGCGGCAGATCGTTGACAGGTAACGAGCGCATGACCCTCAGCGGGGACATCCCCGCCGCCTTGATATCAGGGCCAGACCGGCATCGCTTCCTCGTCGAGGAGCGTGCCACATTCAGGCGTTAGTGTCCGGACCCGCAATTGTCGCCCGTCCGACCTTGTGGCAGCGGCTGCAGCGGTCCGCGCGAGTAACCGTGGTCTCGGCACCCGCTGGCAGCGGCAAGACCGTTCTGCTCTGGTCCTGGATCGACCAGGCGAACCTGGCCGATCGCTCAGCGTGGGTACAGGTCGGGCGGGACGAGCGCGATCCGCAGCGCTTCTGGCTGTCGGTACTCGGCGCGCTACGCGAAACCGCGGCCGGATTCTCGCTGGTGCGCGAGCTGACGGCGGCCCCTGATCTGGAGGGCTGGGCGATCGTCGAGCGACTACTGGCCGACCTGTCGGCATTGGGGGACCGGCTGTGGCTGGTGATCGATGACGTGCACGAACTCCGGTCCGAGGAAGTGCGCAAGCAGCTCGAGCTTCTGGTGCTGCGTGCTCCGCCGCGGCTGCAGATAGTGCTCGCCACCCGGCATGACGTGCGGCTGGGCTTGCACCGGCTTCGGCTGGAGGGCGAGCTGACCGAAATCCGTGCTGACGACATGCGGTTCACGATGGCGGAGGCACGGGAGCTATTCCAGGCAGCCGGGGTGGAACTGACCGATGTGGCACTGGCAAAGCTGCACGAGCGAACCGAGGGCTGGGTCGCCGGGTTGCGGCTGGCCGCGCTGTCCCTGGCCGGGCATGCCAATCCAGAGCGATTCGCGGCGGAGTTCTCCGGCACGGAGCGCAAGGTGACCGAGTACCTGCTGGCCGAGGTGCTGGAACGTCAGCCTCCGGATGTCCGGCGGCTACTGCTGCGAACCAGCGTCCTGGAACGGGTCAACGGCGAGCTGGCCGACTTGCTGACTGGCGGCACGGGCGGTGAGCGGACCCTCCAGATGCTGGAAAGCGCGAACGTGTTTGTCGTGTCGCTGGACACAGCGCGCTCGTGGTTCCGCTATCACCATCTCTTTGCCGACCTTCTCCAGCTCGAGCTGCGGAATTCCGAGCCCGAACAGGTTGCCGCACTGCACGAGCGGGCGGCCGGATGGCTGGCCAGGAACGGCTATCCGGTCGAGGCGATTCGGCACGCCCAGGCGGCACAGAACTGGGCACTGGCAGCAAGCCTCGTGGCCAGGCACTGGCTAGGCCTTTATCTTGACGGGCGTAGCGCGACAGTGCACGCTCTCATGGGCGGCTTTCCTGCAGCGGCTGCCCGTGCCGACGCCGAACTGGCGGCGGCGGCAGCGGGTGACGAACTGGCGCAAGGCTCGCTGGGCGCCGCGCAGCGATACCTGGCGTTGGCCGAGAACGCGTCGGCCTCAGGACGAGAGGTCAAGCCGGCGCAGGCTAACGTCCTGCTGGATGTCGTGCGGCTCTTGATGGTCGAGCAGACCGGCGACCAGCGGGCCAGGGGCGAGCTGGCCCGGCGGCTGCTCGCGGCCGCCGAGACGCTGGAGGCAGCCGAGCCCGGCCTCGGAGCGGACCTGCGCGCGCTCGCTTTGATCAGCCTTGGCGACAGCGAGACGTGGACGGGACAGCCTGCCCAGGCCGAGGCGCATCTGGACCAGGCGGTCGCGCTGGCACGGCGGATCAAGCGGCCCTATCTGGAGTTCATGGCCCTGGTCTATCGGGGGGCAATCGAGCTGACACGGAAGATTCCGCTGGCCACGGGGCCCAGCGGGCAGGCCATCGAACTGGCCGAACGGCATGGCTGGACCGACGACCCGTTCGCCGGCCTTGCTTATATGACATTCGGGTCTGCACTGGCCTGGCAGGGTCGGCTGGACGAAGCCGATGCCTGGGTGCAGCGTGCCGAGCGAACCATCAGCGCCGAGACCAGGCCCGTCGTGGCCATGGGTATCAAGTACCTCCGTGGCCAGCTTGAGCTCGGGCGCGGCCAGCCCGCTGAGGCGCTCGCGGCCTTTCAGGCCGGCGAGCCGCTCGGCGGGGCACATCCGCTCGTCCGGCCCCTGCGGGCCTGGCTAGTCTGGGCGCTGGTTCGCCTCGGCGAGATAGACCGGGCTGAGCAGGTCATTGCCGACATCTCCGAACCCAGCCGCGATCGCGCGGAGATGCGGATCGCCACCGGGCTGCTGCGGCTCGCCCAGGACGACCCGAAGGGCGCAACGGTCGTGGTCGCTCCGGTCCTGAGCGGCTCGGCCCGCGCGGGCTGGCGGGCTTGGCTGATCGAAGCCTTCCTGCTGGAAGCCACGGCGCGGAACGCCCTAGGTGACGCGGCCGCCTGCGGGTACGCGCTGGAGCGTGCCCTTGACCTGGCCGAGGCCGACCGCGCCCTGCTCTGGTTCCTGCTGCATCCCGTGCCAGAACTTCTCGCGCGCCATGCACAGCAGGTTACCGGCCGCGCTCCGCTGATCTCCGAGATCCTCGACCTGCTTGCGGTCAAGGTGCCTGCGACCCAGCCAGTCAGGCCAAGATCGGCCGTGGAGCAGCTCAGCCGGAGCGAACTCCGGGTACTCCGGTACCTGCCGACGCACCTGTCGGCCCCCGAGATCGCTGGCGAACTGTATGTATCGACGACCACCGTCAAGACGCACATGCGCAACATCTACGCCAAGCTGGACGTCCACAGCCGGACCGAAGCGGTCGAGTCCGCACGTAGCCTCGGCCTGCTGGCACCCTCGGCGCCGCCGCGGCGCCGGCATTGACGATGTTATCGCTATTCGATAATATCGTTTTTCGATAAGAGCGCCTGCGCGCCCTGAGCCGCAGGTTGGCTAGCGGGATGAGCGGAGAAGTCATGGTGACCGGCTACAGGAAGCTGACGGAGCCGCTGGCGACCACAACGTTGGTCTTCGCCTCAGCATTCGCGGCCGTGCTGACGCTGGCGATGGTGGCCACGCTGGTAGGAACGGGCACGCTGAGCGGCCTGGGGCACACGCAGATCTGCGTCACCGACCCGAACATCGGCGGCAGCTCCGGGGGCAATCCCTTCACCGGCACGTACGCCGCCGAGCCGGGGGCTCGGCTGCAGCCGGCGAACGCGCCGCTGTCGGCGTGCGCACTGCATCCCGGGCTGGGTCAGCACCTGCTGTACTCGCTGACAGCCGTCCCGCAGGTCCTGCTGTGGGCCGGGATCCTTCTGCTGCTGGGCCGGCTGCTGATGATCGCCCGCCGCCGCGGACCCTTCGCCGTTCCGGTGGCCGCCGCCGCTCGGGCGCTGGGCTGGTACATCATCGTCGGCTCGGTACTTGCCGCCGCAATCGGGCAGCTAGCGACGGGGCTGCTGCTCGATTCGCTGGTGGCGCCTGGTCCGGAAGGAGCTGGCTGGATCGCCACCGCGGCGCTGCGGGCGCTTGTGCCGGTCCCCGCGCTGGCAGGGGCCGCCCTGCTCACCTTCGCCCGCATCGTACGGCTCGGCGCGGCAATGGAAGACGAAATCGAGGGCACGGTGTGATGGCCCGGCGTGGCAGCGCCGAAGGCCCGCAAGAGAGCGATCCCGCCCTCGGCGACCAGGACCTGGACGACGTCGGCACGCCGATCGCCGTCCGGCTGGACGACCTGCTCGCCGACCGCGGCATGACGCTGACCGAGCTGGCCGAACGGGTCGGAATCACCATCGTCAATCTGTCAGTCCTGAAGAACGGCCGGGCGCGGGCCATCCGGTTCACCACCCTGGCCGGCATCTGTGAGGCCCTCGGCTGCCAGCCCGGTGACCTGCTCACCTACCAGCCGAACGGCCGGCCCCGCGACGGCTCAGCCGGCCTCGCGCCAGCCCGGTAGCTGAACGCCCGGATCAACAGACCCCGCCCGGAGCCTCGCGGCACCACGTCGAGCACCGGCATGGCCGCTTGATCGGCGAGATCGCCCGGTCGTCGGCACACGCCAAGGCGCCTAGGGTGGTCGTCATGCTCTCGTGGTGGCACCGCGACGTGATCGCGGCCGGCAAGCTGCCGCTGATGCTGTGCTTCCTTTCCTTCGTGGTCACGTTCCTGTCGACGCGGGCGATCACCCGGCTGATACGTGACGGGCGCGGCCCGTTCCGTAATGTCACGGCCGGGGGGACGCATATTCACCACTCCGTGCCCGGCATCATCCTGCTCATGATCGGAGCGTTCACGGCGGTTGGCGGGCCCGCCACGATGGGCTGGCTCTCGTTTTCCGCGGTCGCAGTCGGGATCGGGACGTCGCTCGTGCTGGATGAGTTTGCGCTGATCTTGCACCTCCAGGATGTCTACTGGAGCGGCGAGGGCCAGCTCTCAGTCGAGGCGGTCAGCCTGGTCGCGGCCTGCCTCGGGCTGGCCCTGGTCGGATTCAGCCCGGTGCGGGTGGCGAATGTCGACAGCGCCGAGTTCTCGCTGCGGATCAGCGCGACAGGCGTCCTGCTGATCGACGGCTGCCTGGCGCTGGTCTGCGTCCTCAAGGGCAAGTACCGGTCGGGGCTGTTCGGCCTGTTCCTGCCGCCGGTCGGGTTCATCGGGGCGGTGCGGCTGGCCCGACCGAACTCGATCTGGGCGCGGCGCCTCTACCGGGGCAAGAAGCTGGAACACTCCACCCGCCGGGCCGCGGCCTTCGACCGCCGCTGGAAACCGGTGCAGGCAGACTGGGAGGACTTCATCGGCGGTCGTCCGTCGCAGCCGAACGCGCCGCCCGGTCCGGCACCGGAGCCAAGCCACACCGCGGGCGGCGGCGCTTCTGATGACCCGGCCCGCGGCGAGGCCGCCGCAGGGCGCTGACGGCTGTTGTGGTCGAGGATCAACGCCTGTTCGCCTGCGCGCCGGGCCTGGCTCAGGGAACAGCGGGCGAGCGTGCGGTCAGATGCTGAGCTGAATCGCGACCCGAACCTCGGCCTCGATGCTAGCGACGGCCTTGCGCAGCAGTGGCAGGCCACGACTGACCAGCTCCACTGGACTCGTGCGTAGCGAGTAGGAGCAGACGTTCATCGCCGCGATCACCGTGCCCGCGGCATCGTGAATGGGGACCGCCAGCGCAACGAGGCCGTCCTCCAGCTCGTCCTCGACGAGCGAGTAGCCATCCGCCTCGACCCTGGCCAGGGCCTGCCGCAGCCTAGCCGGGCTGGTGATCGTGGCCCCGGTGTAGGCCGTCAGCTCGGCGGACTTCAGGTACCGGTCGATGTCATCGGCAGGCTCGGCCGCCAGCAGCACCCGGCCCAGCGCGGTGCAGAAGAGCGGATCGCGCCCGCCGACCGGCACATTGATCGTCATGACCCGCTGGGGCGCCACGTGGGCGACGTACACGATGTCGTCGTCGTCGCGGACCGCAATCGAGGTGGATTCGCCGACCTCGTCCACCAGCTCGTCCATAAAGGGCCTAGCCGCCTCGGGCAGCTCGATGCCGGACAGGTAGGCGTAGCCGAGTTCCAGCACGCGGGGCCGCAGCCAGTACTCGCGCCCATCGTTGCGAACGTAGCCCATGCGCACGAGCGTCAGCAGGAAACGGCGCGCGGTGGCGCGGGTCAGCCCGGTCGCTTCGGCCACATCGGTGATCGTGAGGCTGACCCGGCGGAACCCGAACGCGCGGATGACTGCCAGCCCGCGCTCCAGGGACTGGACGAACTCGCCCTGGGCATCAGGGTCTGTGTCGATGAGCTTCTGTACCCGAGCCAATGGCGGGATCTTCCTTTCGGGCAGCAGCGACCTGGCCAAAGCCTTTGTGGAACGGGCGTCAGTCCCCCGGTTATCAGGCGCTGCCTCCTGGCACCCGTGGTACCTGCCAACCGATTGTAAGTGCGCATACTCGTGCGCACCATCCGCGGCGCACGGTCTGTTGACCTGAGGTCCTTGACACCGTTCCCTCGACTTATACATCATACGGTCAGATGCTCGTATGCCGTACACATTAGGTGGTGGGTATGGCAGGAAGGCTCGAGGGCAAGGTAGCCCTGATCACTGGCGCTGCGCGTGGCCAGGGCCGCTCGCATGCCGCCGTGCTCGCCGGCGAGGGCGCAGACATCGTGGCGGTGGACCTGTGCGGTCCGGTCGGGAGCGTGGCCTATCCGCTTAGCACGCCCGACGACCTGGCGCAGACAGCCAAGCTGGTCACGGCCGCCGGCCGGCAGGTCGAGACGTTCGTGGGGGACGTGCGGTCGTCGGCGGACATGCGCGCCGCGACCGAACTGGCGCTCAGTACCTTCGGGAAGATCGACATCGTCGTCGCCAACGCGGGCATCTGGACGCCCGGCTCGGTCTGGGAGATGGACGACCAGACCTGGGCTGACATGATCGACATCAACCTGACCGGGGTGTTCAACACAGTCCGCTTCGCGATCCCGCAGATGATCGAGCGCAAGTCGGGCTCACTAGTGCTGATCAGCTCGACCTGCGGCGTGAAGGCCCTCGGCTGGATGCCGCACTACAACGCGGCCAAGCACGGCGTCATGGGGCTGACCCGCTCACTCGCGCTTGACCTCGGGCCCTACTTCGTCCGCGCAAACGCGATCCTCCCCTCCACTGTCAACACGCCCATGATCCACAACGACCCCTCCTACCGCATCTACCGGCCCGACCTGGAGAACCCCACGCGCGAGGAGGCGATGTCGGGCTTTTATGCGCACAACGCCATGCCGCTGCCCTACGTCGAGCCAGAGGACGTCAGCCAGGCGGTCCTCTTCCTCGCTTCCGATGCTTCCCGGTACGTCACGGGCGTCGGCCTCCCGGTTGACCTCGGCACCATCCAGACCACATCGCGCTAGCAGACCTGAGGGAGCACACAGATGAGCGCACTCCCGCAAGACGCCACGGCCGACTCGGACAAGGTGAGCACACTCGCGAGCGAGAGCGTCGGATTCACCGAGGTCCTGTTCCAGTCGCTGACCTACATCAGCCCCGGCACCTCGCTGGCCCTGGTACTGCCGTTCGTGGTCGTGTTCGCCGGCGGCGCGCTGCCGCTGGTGGTGATCTTCATCTTCATCGGCTGCTTCAGCACAGCCTGGCTGCTCGGCGAGATGGCGGGCAAACTGCCCAGCTCAGGCGGGATCCTCACGTTCATCGCTAACGGCCTCGGGCCCAGCGTCGGCTTCATCGCCGGCTGGGTGTATGTCTTGTGCCTGCTCGCCGACGTTGCGGGCATCTACCTGCTGCTGGCCGGGTTCGTCGCGAACCAGCTGAATGCCAGCTGGCACTGGAACACCACGGCCGTGTGGGTAGTCATCACCATCGCCCTGGCCGCTTTCGTGACCTTCAACGGCCTGCGGCGGGCCAATCGCGGCACGCGGCTCGGCGCGATCCTTGGCACGATCGAGGTGCTCGTGTTCGCGATCCTGTCGATCTGGCTCATCTTTGCGGCCGGCGGCCACAACACCCTGCAGGTTTTCACCACGCACTTCGCCAACGGTCCCGGTTACCACGGGTTCTCCGGCATCATCGCCGCCGCGGTCCTGACGATCCTCGCTTACCAGGGCTTCGAGAGCGCGGTCGTGCTCGGCGAGGAAGCCAAGCATCCCAGGGTCTCGGTGAAGTCGGGCATGCTGCTCGCGGTGGCCGGGATCCTCGTCTATTTCATCCTCGCTACCTACGCATCGACCGTCTATTTCGGGCCGGCGAAAATGACGTCGGGCTTCGCCACTTACGGCAACGGCGCGCCGTGGGACCAGCTGGCCCGCGACGTGTGGGGCGTGGGCTGGGTGATCGTCTTCCTGGCGATCGTGAACTCCGTCACGGCCTGCTGCAACGCCTGCAACATCACTACCACCAGGACGCTGTTCGCGATGTCTCGCGCGGGGGTGCTGCCCGACCAGCTCGCCGCGATCAACCGGCAGAAGGTACCGGGCCCGGCTCAATGGCTGACCACCATCGCGGCGCTCGTGGCGGCGATCATCACGGCGGCGGTCTGGGGACCCGGCGTGGCAGCCGACTTCCTGCTGACCATCACCAGCGGCATCATCATCGCGCTCTACATCGTGGCGGCGATCACGTGCGTGACGCTGTACTGGCGCCGCTACCGGAGCGAGTTCTCCTGGCTGCGCCACGGCGTGCCCGCGCTCTTGGTGGTCGTGTGCTTCGTCCCGGCGTTCCTTGCCACCTTCGGCATCAAGGCCTTCCGGTTCGTCACCCCGCTGGCCTGGCCGGAGACGCTCGTCGCGCCCATCGTGATCGCCTGGGTCGTCATCGGCATCGCTATCGCCGTCTACCTCATCCGCTCCCGCCAGCGAGGCGTGTCCGGCGTGCGCGATCTCTACGCCGAAGCCGAACCTGCCGCCGCTGGGGTGGGAACGGGTACCTGACACCGGCAGCAGGCGTCCCGGGGCGGGCTATGCGAGTGTCTTGACGAAGCGGCCGAAGGTCATGACCGCGCGAGGCGCGGCCAGGACGCTCCACTCTTCGAGCGGGTTGCCCTCGGTGAAGATCAGGTCGGCGGCCGCACCCGGCTCGGGCGCGGTCGCGTCGCCCAGCCCGTTGAGGGCCCGGCCGCCGGTCGTGGCGGCATGCAGGACCTGGAGCGGGGTCAGCCCGGCTTGCTGGAGCAGCAGGAGCTCGGCATGCAACCGCGGGCCGATCGGGTTGAGGTCAGCTCCGGTGGCGATCCGTACCCCGGCCTCGGCGCAGGCCAGCATGGCCTCGGCGTGCCGGGCCGCCGAGCTGTGGGCGCGGAGCCGGGCGTGGTCGGGCCAGCCGTCGGCCAGCATCATCTCCTGGTCGTGGGTGACGCCGATAGTGGGCACCAGCCAGGTGCCGGCCGCGGCCATCGCAGCGGCTGCCCTCTCGTCCAGGGCGTAGCCGTGCTCCACCGAGCGGCCGCCGGCCTGCGCGAAGCGCTCGGCCACCCGCGCGCTGCCGCAGTGGGCGGCCACGGGGATACCGCGCCGGGTCGCGATGTCCAGCACTGCGTCGAGCTCGTCGTCGGTGAGCTGCGCGTCCTCCACCGTCTCGTGAGCACTGTACAGGCCACCGGTCAGCATGACCTTGATCCAGTGGACGCCCTGCTCGATGAGCGAGCGGGCCGCGCGCCGCATCTCGGCCGGGCCGTCGGCGGCGATCTCCCACTCGACCTCAATCGCGCGGCGGGGGAACGCGGTACCGTGCCCGCCGGTCGTCCGGATGCCCGCGCCAGCGCAGCGCAGCCGCGGTCCGGCGTACTGACCGGCCTCGAATGCGCGGGACCAGGCCAGGTCCACCCGGCTCGCCTCGGCGGTCGCGCGCACGCCGGTGATCCCGATCTGCGCGGCCGCCATCAGGTTGTGGCCGGCTCGCACCGCCCACTCGGCCGGCCCTTCGAAGTAGCCCTGACCGGACGGGTCGTACATGAGGCTGCCAGGATGCGCGTGGCAGTCCCACAGGCCGAAGAGCACCGTCAGGCCGGCGGCGTCTACCTCGGTCGCGTCGGGCACGTCCTTGACGGGAACGATGAGTCCCCCGGCGACGCCGATGTCTCGCCGCGCGGTGTCGCCCGTCCCGACGTCCAGGACGTCGGCGCCGCGGATGATCCACTCGCCGTCGGCCACCAGTGGCGGAGCGGCGCCGACATGCATCCCGGTCGTCACCTGGCACCTCCGTTGCCGTACTGCCGCGCTGTACCCTGTCGGTCCCCGGCGCAGCGAGGCCCTTTCACTCTTGCTCGACCATGTCGATTGGATACTCGCTCAGCTTCCGGCCCCCGCCTTCCTCGCACACCACGACGTCCTCAACCCGGGCGCCGTAATGACCCGGCCGGAACACCGAAGGCTCGATCGTGAAGGTCATGCCGGCTTCCAGCGGGGTGTCGTCCTCCTCCGAGATGAACGGCTTCTCGTGCACGTCCAGGCCGATGCCGTGCCCGGTCCGGTGCCGGAACCAGTCGCCCAGACCGGCGTCCACGATCACCTGCCGGGTGGCGGCGTGCACGGCCGACGCGGGCACGCCGGGGCGGGCAGCGCGGATGCCCGCGGCCTGCGCTTCCATCACGGTGTCGTAGACGCGGCGGAACTCAGCCGACGCCTGGCCGACGTGCACGGTCCGGCCGAAGTCAGAGCAGTAGCCGTCGACTTCGGCGCCGAAGTCGAAGGACACGCCGACGCCCGGCTCGACCGGCCCGGCCGAGATCCGCACGGTCGCGTCTCGCTCCGTCGCCGGTCCCATGCTCCAGACGCCGGTGTCGAACGAGGGCGCCCTGGTCCCCATCAGGCCCATCCGGTAGTTGATGTCGCGGGCCAGCTCGAGTTCCAGAACTCCGGCGGTGACCTCAGGCGTCACCTCTCCCATCACCTGGGTGGCGATGCGGCTGGCGCCCGCCATGGCCGCGAGCTCCTCGGGGCTCTTCACCCGGCGCATGAGGTTGATCAGCGTGCTCGCGCTGCCGAGCGCAGCACCCGGCAGCGCCGACTGAAGCTGCAGAATCGTGTCGGCCCAGGTCCGCGCGCCGACGCCGATCCGGCGGACCGGGCCGAAGGACGTCGCGACGCGGCCGAAGATCGCCTCGCCGTCATCGCGCTCATTCACCAGGACCACCTCGCCGGTGATCCCCTCAGGCAGGTCGAACTCCTTCACCATCCGCGGCAGCACGAACACGGGATCCCGGCCGGGGGAGAGGAAGGCTCCGGTGACCCAGCTGTGCGCGTACTCGATGTTGCCGAACGTCAGCACCCGGCGGCGCAGGCCAGTGAGGTACTCCAAGTCCGCCGATACCGGCAGGAACGCGAGGTCGGTGCCG
>JASIBJ010000532.1 GCA_030045215.1 Streptosporangiaceae bacterium
ACGCGCGCAGGCGCACCACGTCACCGTCGGATACGACGACGACGGCCGGATTCTCGGCCTCGACGTGCGGTTCTGGCACGACAACGGCGCCTACGTGCCCTACGGACTCATCGTGCCGATCGTCACCTCGACCCAGCTGCTCGGCCCGTACAAGCCGGGTGCGTACAAGGTCGAGTTCGATTCGCTCTACACCAACACGGTCCTGGTCACGCCCTACCGAGGTGCCGGAAGGCCGCACGGCTGCTTCGTGATGGAGCGGACCGTCGACGCGATCGCGGCGGAACTGGGGCTTGACCGGACGGTCGTCAGGGAGCGCAACTTCATCCAGCCCGAGGAGATGCCCTACGATCAGGGCCTGATCTTCCAGGACGGGCGGCCGCTGATCTACGATTCCGGCGACTACCCGGCCCTGCTGCGCAAGCTCAAGGACCTGATCGGCTGGGACGAGTTCGCCGCCACCCGGCGGGCGGCGGCGCAGGAGGGCAGGAAGCTCGGGATCGGGCTGGCCTGCTACGTGGAGGGCACCGGCGTCGGGCCGTACGAAGGCGGCCACGTCGTTGTCGAGACGTCCGGCAAGGTCAAGGTCGCCACCGGCCTGACCAGCCAGGGTCAGGGCCACCAGACGGTGCTCGCGCAACTGGTCGCAGATGAGCTGGGCGTGCCGCTGAGCGATGTCGAGGTCGTCACCGGCGACACCCGCAGGTTCGGGTACGCGGTCGGCACGTTCGCGTCCAGGACCGCGGTCATGAGCGGCTCGGCGGTCACGCTGGCCGCGCGCAAGGCGAAACAGAAGGCGCTGCGGGTCGCCGCCGACGCGCTCGAGGTGTCCGCCGACGACCTGGTGATCACCGACGGGGTCGTGCATGTCAAGGGCGATCCGGACAGCGGCATCGGGCTCGGCACGGTGGCAGTGCTGTCCAACCCGTTGCGGTACGCCTTCGACGAGGCCGCGAAGGCCGCAACGCAGTTCGCCGGCGGCGCCGACATGAGCCGGCCGCCGGTGGCCGAGGGCGACGAGCCCGGGATCGAGGGCCGGGCCTTCTTCTCCCCCGTGCGCTCGACGTTCGCGGCCGGCATGCACGCCGCGATCGTGGAGACCGACCCGGACACGGCGGAGGTCACGATCGTCCGGTATTGCGTCGTGCACGACTGCGGCCGCCTGATCAATCCGCAGATCGTCGAGGGCCAGATCCATGGCGGGGTCGCCCAGGGCGTCGGCGGGGCGCTCTATGAGCGGATGGCCTACGACGAGACCGGTCAGCTGCTGAACGCCTCATTCATGGACTTCCTCATGCCTTACGTCAGCGAGGTTCCGCGGCGGATCGAGATCGACCACCTGGAGACGCCCTCGCCGCTCAACCCGCTCGGCATCAAGGGCGCCGGGGAAGCCGGAGTCATCCCCGGAGCCGCCGTGCTGGCTGCCGCCATCGAGGATGCCGAGGGCATGCCGATCCGCTCCATGCCCATCTCGCCGTCGGACCTGTTCGAGCTCCGGCGGGGCCGCAGCCAGGAGACCGCATGAAGAGCAGTGCCCTGTGAAGGTCAGTGCCTCATGAGAATCGATGGCGCCGCGACCATGCACGCACCGGCTAGCGACGTCTGGGTCGCGCTGAGAGACCCGGACGTGCTGGCCCTGGCCATCCCCGGCTGCGAGCGACTCGAGCCGACCGGAGCCGACACCTACCGGTTCGCGCTGACCACCGGCGCGGCCTGGATCCGGGGCAGCTACTCGGGCGAGATCCAGCTCAGTGACCAGGATGAACCGAGCTCGTTCGTGCTGACCGCAACGGCCGCGGGCGTTCCCGGCCGCGTGTCCACGAGCGTGCAGATCCGGCTGATCTCCCGTACCGACGGGCTCACCGAGCTGACCTATGAAGCCGACGGCGAGGTCGGTGGCCTGATCGCGACCGCCGGACCCGGCTTGCTCGCCGCCATCGCGAGGCGACTTGCTGGCGACTTCTTCACTACCGTCGACGATGCCCTGGCCGCAGACACGTCGCCCGCGCGGGGCGCGGGCTGGCCGGCACACCGAGCCGCCCGCGGGGTGGCGCTGGGCGCGGCGGCCGCGCTGACGGGGATGGCGATAGGCCGGATACTCGGGCGGAGGGGCCGCTGATGCGCCCGGTGACGGTCGCAGCGATGCCGGTCGCGCCGCGGCTGCGCATCGGTATCGATACCGGCGGAACGTTCACCGACGTCGTGGCGGTGGACGAGGTCAGCGGCGAGCTGACGGTCACGAAGACGCCGTCCACGCCCGCCGATCCGGCCGTGGGCTTCATGGCCGGGCTGGCGAAGGTCCTCGGGCTGCTGGGTGCGGACGCGGCGGCGATCGCGAGCATCAGTCACGGCACGACGATCGCGACCAACCAGCTGCTGGAGGCGGACGTCGGCGAGCTGGGCTTTATTACCACCGAGGGCTTTGAGTCCATGCTGGAGATCGCCCGCCAGTCGGTGCCGGATGGCTACGGGAACTCTTACTTCTGGGTCAAGCCGGACCGGATCGTCCCGCCCGACCGGGTGCGGGCGGTCGGCGGGCGGATCGACCATACCGGCGTCCAGCTGCGGCCGTTCGACGAGACCGAGGCGATCGCGGCGGCGCGCTGGTTCCGCGGTCGCGGCATCGACACGATCGGGGTGTGCTTCCTGCACTCCTACGCCAACTCCGCCCATGAGGACCGGATGGCCGCGGTGCTGGCGCGCGAGCATCCGCAGGCCGTGGTGTCGCTGTCGTCCCGAGTCCTGCCGGAATACCGTGAGTACGAGCGCGCGATGACGACGCTGGTCGACGTGGCGGTCAAGCCGCGCGTGTCGCGCTACCTCTCCTCGATCGGGACTCAGCTCAATGACCTGCGGCCGGACCGCGGTATCCCGTTGCACGTCATGACCTCAAGCGGAGGGGTGGCCACGGCCGAGGAGGTGGCCGGCCGGCCGATTGGCACGGTGCTGAGCGGGCCCGCCGCGGGCGCGGTCGGCGCCGCGGTGCTCGCGCAGGCAGCGGGCATCTCGCAGGTGCTCACGTGCGACGGCGGAGGCACGTCGACCGACGTCGCGGTCGTCGTCGCGAGTGAGCCCGCCCTGACCACCGAGGGCAGCGTCGGCGCCTATCCGGCGAAGATCCCGATGGTCGACGTCGTCACCGTGGGCGCGGGCGGGGGGTCAGTGGCGTGGGTATCGCCCGAAGGGGCGCTCAAGGTTGGCCCGCGCTCGGCAGGTGCCGACCCGGGGCCGCTCTGCTACGGGGCCGGCGGCAGCGAGGTCACCGTCACCGACGCGCATCTGGTGCTCGGCCGGATCCCGCCGCACCTGCTCGGTGGCGAGATCCCGCTGGACCGCTGCGCGGCGCGGGCCGGGGTCGAGGCCCTCGCCGGGCGGCTGAGCATGTCAGTCCAGGACTGCGCGGCCGGAATCCTCGAGATCTCGGCCTGGAACCAGGCCAACGCGGTACGTCAGATAACGGTGAAGCGCGGCCTGGACGTGTGTGACTTCACCCTCGTGACATTCGGCGGGTCGGGTTCGCTGCTGCTGTGCCAGCTCGTGGAGATCCTCGGGCTGCGCGAGGTGCTGGTACCGCCGAATCCGGGCAACGTGTCGGCGTTCGGGCTGCTGACCGTCGACGTCCGCACCGACTATGTGCGGACGCGCGTAGCGCGCCACGACGAGCTCGACTACCACGCGATCGAAGCGATCTTCACGACGCTGACGGGCCAGGCACGGGCCGCGCTTGCCGCCCAGGGCTTTCCCGACGGCCAGCACCAGCTCACCAGGACTGCGGACCTGCGCTATTACGGGCAGGCATTCGAGGTCCGTGTGCCGGTCGGCGCCGGGGTCTTCGGCGCGGCGCTCGCCGACGCGGCCGCCGAGGAGTTCCACCGGCAGCATCGCTCGCTCTACGGCTACGACTTCCGCGGTGACTCGCGCCAGCGGGTCGAGTGGGTGAACCTCCGCGTCACCGGCACCGGGCCGATCCCCCGGCCCCGGCTGGCCCGGCTGGCCGCGGCTGACGGCGACCCGGCCCGGGCGCTGACCGGGCGGCGCGATGTGGTATTCGGGCGGTCGGCGCCGCGAACCGAGGCCGAGGTGTACTGGCGCCCGCTCCTGCGCGCCGGCGATGTGCTGTCAGGACCGGCGATCATCGAGGAGTACGGGGCTACCGTCCCGGTGCACCCGGGCTTTACCGCGCGGGTCGACGAGTTCGGCAACCTGCTGGTCCGCCGATGACGGTGCCGATGCTCACCGGCTCGGCGGGCGGCACAGTGCCCGCCGACCCGGTCCTGCTGGAGATCATCGCGGGCAGCCTGGCCTCCATTGAGAAAGAAGTCGAGACGGCGATCGCCCGGACGTCCCGCTCGCCCATGATCAGGGATGCGCACGACTTCAGGGCCGGGATCCACGACCGGCTGCTGCGCAAGCTCACCGGGCGCTCCTACAGCGCCCTGGTGCACCCGATCGTGCGGGACTTCCCGCTGGAGAGCATGCGGCCTGGCGACGTGTTTTTCCACAACGACGTCTACCGGTCCGAGGGCGGCATCGGGCACCTGCCCGACCTGTGCGTCACGGTGCCCGTCTTCGACGCTTCTCCCGGCGGGGGCAGGGCGGAGGTCGTCGCGTTCGTGCAGGCCTTCGGCCACCACGATGACATCGGCGGCGCTG
>JASIBJ010000533.1 GCA_030045215.1 Streptosporangiaceae bacterium
CTGGCCAGGAACCTAGACCACGAGGCCAATCACTGCTAGGGACGAATAACCCTCAGGAGACGCAAACCCCCTAGGGGTCCGACCCGGACGTCGTTGACCCGAGCCCGGCAGCCCAGTCGCAGTTCTCTACCGCGCTATCGCGCTCGCCGTAAGCGGCGCCGTGGAGAGCGACCCGATGTCTTGTTTCTGTCGCCCTGGCGTGCTCGCCGACGTTTCTGGGCTGCGCCCGTCTTCGCTCCTGGTCATGATCACGAAGCCGAGTAGCGCCGCGGGGTAGACGAAATATCCCCAGCGGCTCGCGGGAGCGAGCGTAAACAACAGGACCAGAGTCACGGCGAGCCGCCACGCTGCTGCCTGCGTGTCCGCTGGTGGCCTGACGACCAGCCAGACCGCTACCGCCAGGACCACGGCACACAGAAGGCCGATTGCGGCCCAGCGACCCGCGGGCCCGGTGGCGGCGAGCAGGTGCCCGGGCAGCGGGCTGGCCGCTTCCGTCTGGTACCTGGTCATGCCGAGCGGGAAGAGCACCGTGTTCTGGAACAGCGCTGCGGGCGCCGTCACCGAGGCCGGCGCCATCGCCGCGACCAGCGCCGTCGCGGTGACGCCGGCTGCCACGACGAACCTGGTTGCCGCCCTGGCGCCGTCTCTGGCCGTGAGCATCGCGGCGATGATCGGCAGGGCAGGCCAGGCGGTGGCCTTAATGGCGCATGCCGCGCCAAGGGCGATGGCACCTGCCAGGCGTGCTCGCCGCCCTGGGGGGTTGGTGCAGGCGAGCGTCAGGATCAGCAGCGCCACTACCGGCATGTCGGTGAGCCCTTGCGTCAGCGGCAGGGCCAGCACCGGCGAGCCAAAGGCGAGCGCCGTAATGCGCAGCGCGCTTCCTGGCTTTGCTAGCCGGAATGCGGCGGCGAGGACCGCCACGGCGGTGACGCCCAGCCAGAGCCTGGGGTTGCCGGCCGCCCCGTGCAGGCCGACCGCAGCAGGCAGGCCGAAGATTGCCATCGCGGGCTCGTACGGGTTGTACTGCAGGACGTGCGAGATCTGATCTGCGGGCAGATAGGGAGTGCCGTGCCGCAGCAGCAGGACCGCGGAACGCGCGACAACCTTCAGTGAGTCCTCGTCCGCCTTAGACATCTTCGCGCCGAACGTAACCTGCCAGGCCAGCGGGACTGCCAGTGCCCCGAGCAGGGCTATGACCAGTGCGGCCTCGCGGCCTCGTGATCGCCACAGCGCCGCTGTGACTGCAGCCAGCGCATAACCTGCTGCAGCCCAGATCCCCCAGATCCGCTGCACCGGCTGCCCGGAGGTGGCGAGCACTACCCCGGCGAACGCTGCGAATGCGGCGTACCAGGCAACGATGTGCCGGCCGTCACCGGGTGGCGTTGCCCGCCTTCGGCCCGGCAGCCGAGCGCTGCGCTGGTAGTGGGGCCGCGCCAACCTGATCCACGCGCGCGATCGGTCCTTTCGCGACGGTGGCGCCCCTGCGGCGGGTTCCGGCAACCGCGAGAACCGCGGTGCGAGCCTCAGCGCAGTTGGATGCGTCAGAACCTGGCCGGCTGCGGCGGCTGGGCTGCCACCAGCGGGTGATCAGAGTGGATCTTGCCGACGCTGGATGCACCGCCCGGCGAGCCGATGTAGGTGAAGAATTCGACGTTGGCCCGGTAGTAGGGGCTCAATTGGCCGGGGAGGTCGTCGGCAAAATAGATCGCGTCAACCGGGCAGACCGGCTCGCAAGCCCCGCAGTCCACGCACTCATCAGGGTGGATGTACATCATGCGCTCGCCCTCATAGATGCAGTCGACCGGGCACTCCCCGACGCAGGTTTTGTCGAGTAGGTCTATGCAGGCGCCGGTGATGATGTAGGTCACGTTGTACTCCTATTCGGCGTGCGCGCCCGGAGTCAGGTCGCAAGCCTCGGGGACATTTGAGTGATTACTTCGCCGTCGGCAAAACTAGTGCCGCCGGTCAAGACCGGGACACCGACGAATACCCCTTGGGGGACGTGCGACCCCCAGGGTCCCTGGCCGGGACGGCGCAATCGCGCGGGGCAGCCAGAACGCATCCGCCGCGGGGTTGACGTGGACCTGTTTTCACACGTCAGGCAGGTGGATATCCGCTTCCCGCCGACATCCGCAGGTCGGCCTCCCGCGCAGCGTTTCGGCCTGTCGCCTGTCGGCAGAGTCCCCCCGGGGGTTTGCCGTCCCCCGAGGGTTATTGGTCATATCCGGGCCGGACTGAGCGGCCCTAGTCTGCCGCAGGGTGAGGAACTCGCTGAGCCTTACCCGCACCGAGACCCGCGCCAGGTCTCGGTGCCGTCCTTCAATCCTGGAGGCAGCCTTGGTCGGTCCCTGGGCTCTGGGCCATGACGGTGAGCATCCGCAGCGCGGAAGCTCATCAACATGGCGCATGAGCCCGGGCTGGCCAGGGACACATGGAGCCCGTGCGGCGGGCCGGCACGAAGTGCTGGCGACGACCGTGGCCGGCGGTGGCCGGATGGCGGAGACTACGCCCCGCAGCAGAGGCCGGAGGCCATGACTGGCTCTGGGGCGTGCGCGGAGATTCGCCTCGAACTGGGGGTCTACGTCCTCGGTGTGATCGGGGCAGGTGCCCGCAGTGCCGTCGATGCGCACCTGGCGTGGTGCGCTGAGTGCCGGGATGAGCTGGCCGAGCTGGCTGGCCTGCCGCGGCTGCTCAGCCGCGCTGAGGCCGACGAGACGCACAGCCTGGTGCGCTGCGACGGCGATGGATGCGGCCGCCGTCGCGAGCTGTCGGCTGACCTCGGCCACCGATGCTTGCCGGGAATTCCCGCCCGGTACCGGCGGCACGGCATGTGGCTAGCGCGAACAGGGTTGGCGGGCGCCTGTCTGATCGCAGGCGCCGGAGCGATAGCCGCGTGCGGGCGGCAGAAGGTCGCTCCCTACCGGACTTGCCGGGCGGTCATGGGCCTGCGGGGCGGCGATTCGGCGCGATGATCACATTAACGGTGCGCCTGGATCTGCCCCGCACCGCTCAGGTCGCCTGCAGGTGGCTGCCGTGCGCGAGTACTTCTGCCCGCGCACCGGCAGCTGGGGCCATGTGCAGGTCCTACCCCGATGCACGCGTCATCGGGCTTGTCGTGAACCATTCACGGCCCGCCGCGCGTAGTAACGGAGTGTCGAGGTTCAAGGGCATACGAACGGAGACAATGCAATGCACAACCGATGGTTGATAATCCCTGCTCTTGCCGCTGCGGCCGTCGTACTCGCGGCCTGCGGGAGCAACAGCAACTCGACGGATCCAGGATCGTCAGCGTCCACTCCGGCCGCGGCGGCGACAAACCAGGCCGCCAACACAACAGCAGCCACAGTCACGATCAAGACGATAAAGACCAGCAAGGGCGTCGTCCTCACCAATGCTGCTGGGCAGACCCTGTACTGGTTCGCCAAGGACACTGCGACCACGTCGAACTGCAATGGCTCGTGCGCCACGTACTGGCCGCCGGTCCTCGGCAAGCCCGTCGCTGCGGCAGGCGCGTCGCTGCCCATGGGCCTCGGGACGATCAAGCGGGCGGACGGTCAGACGCAAGCGACCTATGACGGCCATCCTCTCTACACGTACTCAGGTGACACGGCGCCAGGCCAGATCAATGGCAATGACCTCAACGCCTCGGGCGGTCTCTGGTGGGCGGTGACCCCGTCAGGCTCTGATCTCAAGTCGAGTTCGACGCCGTCATCGTCGTCGTCATCGTCGAGTTCGGGCGGCGGCTGGTGACCTTCGGCCAGCACTGCGCTGGCCCGAAGGCATGACGTCTGCTCGTCCCTCAGTGCCCCGTGCGGCGCAGCCGCACGGGGCACTGCGCGTTGCGGCCCCCACCTCGCCGAGTGCTGGGCGGCGGCTACCTGGGGCCCGAGGTGGGTCGGCCTCAGCAGTTGAAGCACGTTTTCAGTCGACCGGAGTCCCGTGCGCATCACCAGCATGCGCGCCGATCAACCTGGGTTTTTGACCTTGCGTGACTCCTCGTAGCCCCTTGCTAGCTAGGCCCCCCCAAGGGTTTCTCGTCCCCTGAGAGATTTTCGTCCCTGTGCGGAAGCTTCCTTGAGGCTCTAGCTTGAAGCGGGTAGGGAGTTTGGTTCGATCTCCAGCCTCGCGCCGAGACCAACTCGTGGAGTCGGCGCCCTTACTCTCGGAGGCCGCGTGGTGCCTAAGCACCGGAGGTCTGAAATTGAGTCGTTGTTGCCGTCAGCTGGTGTGAACACCGCTGATTTCTTGCCTGAGGCGGTCGGGTACGGCCAGGCGACCGCCACTGCCTGGCCCTCGGGTTCGCACTCGAGTGTCGGGTCGTCGGGCAATGGTTACCCAACGCCGAACGGCTACGCCGGCGCAGTCGCCGAAGCAGACTGGGCCGCCCCGGACGAACAGGCCTGGGAGGAGTGGCAGGACTGGCAAGACTGGGGACCGCCACCCGCGATGCACCCCGATCATCCGTCGGCGCCAGTACCACGGATCCAGTTCCCCTCCGACCATCCGTCGGGTCCCATGCCAGCCGTGCGGGCACCTGGCCCACCTGAGTTGCCGCAACGGCGGCCAGGGGGGTCGGCAAGAAACTGGAACCCGCCGTCGCAGCGACCTGATGCCGGTTACGGCAACGGCGGTCGCCGGCTCTATGCCGTCCCCGACCATACGTCGGCCGTGGACTACGGAGCCACTAGGGTGCCGCCGGCCGACCTCTACCGCCAGGCCGGCCCCGGTCCCCGCGGTGTCAACGGCTATCAGCGGCAAGCTGGCCCCGGCTGGCAGGAGACCGGGCACCGCCGCGAGAACGTCGACTACCGGCGGCAGGCCAGCCCTGGCCGACAGGAAACCACCGACTACCGCCGCGAGACCGGGCCATTTCGACCCGGCCCCGGATCTGCGACCGGGCCATTTGGGCCCGGCCCCGGACCCACGACCGGGCCATTTGGCCCCGGCCCCGGACCCACGACCGGGCGGTTCAAGGACTTCCGCGCCTCGAACAGGGACTCACTGCGCACCGGCGGGCAGGTTCTGGAGATCCACCACGGCCAGGATCACGAATTTGACCGAGCCATGCGGCCTGACGGCCGTGCGGCCCAGATCACGCAAGAAGCGCAGGATTATGCCGCCTCTCTGCGCGAGGCTGCGGAACGCGAGGCGGCGGCAATAACACAGGAGGCCACGACCCGGGCGGACGTGATAACCCAGCAGGCGACCGGCCAGGCGGATGCGATACGCGAACTCGCCCAGCGGGAGGCTGCCGAGTTGCGGGCGCGGCTCGACTCGATGTCCGGTGAGCTGAGCCGGGTGGCTGCGTACCTCACGGAGAACCTCGCCCTCGCTCCTTCCGCGATGCCGGCGACCGCTCCGACGCTGCCGCGCACCACGCCAGACTTGCCGGACGCCAGCCCAGTCCAGCCGGACACCAGGCCGGCCCGGCCTGACGCCCGGCCGTCCGGGCCTGGGAGGCAGCAGACCGGTCCGGCGAGGCCGCAGACCGGTCCCGCCAGGCCGCAGACCGGTCCCGCGAGGCCGGAGACTTGGCCAGGCACCAGGCCGGCGAGGCCGATGGCGCCGGACACGAGGCCAGGCAGGCCGGACGGTCCGCCTAAGCCGAGGACGACGCCAGCCAGGGAGCCGCAGAAGCGGACGAGGCAGCAGCAGGCCATGCGCGTGGCCACGGCCGCTACCGCGGCGCTGCTGTCGGTTGCCGTCATTTCCGGTATCACGGAGATCGGGCTGAGGGGATTCCCGTTCTTCGTCTTCAGGGAGACCGGGACGGGCGAGACCGGGCCACAGAGCCAAACCGACCAGCAGTTCCTGGCCTCGGAGGCGGCGCCGGCGCACAAGACCACGGCGACGCACCCCTCGGGCGCGAAGGGGCGTCACCACAGGAAGTCGCACCCGGCCGTCGTGGTGCACAGCAATTAGATAGCCGGCCGGCACAGCCAAATGCCTGAGTCGGCATGCGGCAAAGCCGAAGCCGGCAGCAGGCGAAAACCATGGGAGCGAATGCTAATCCTGTGCAAGGAGAAGCTGCGAGATGGCAACTACCAGAGGCTACGATCCAGGCCTATACCCCGACGATGGGGGCTACGAGCCGGACTTCTACCCTGACGATGCGACAGGTACACGCCGAGCGGTAAAGCAGTCGAGGGATCGCCACCAGCCCCAGCTGAAGGCGGACAGGAGTCGCCTCGACGAATGGATGGATAAGGACTTCAAGTTCGGCGGCTCCCGGATCAAGCGTAAGGCGGTCGCCCTTATCCTGCTCGGCGCTCCTGGCGTGGCCCCCCTCTTCTTCATGATGCCCGCGCTTGTCACGCTCAACAAGAACACCTTCGGTGTTTCGGTCGACGACACGCTGGGGACCGGGGCCGAGATCTGCCTGTTCCTGTGCCTGCTCGTCACTCCCCTGGTCACGCTCACCGGGCAGCGGTGGTTCGTCCCGCTCCGGCGCTGGTACGGGATCATGATGGGGTGCTGCGGCATCGGCGATGCGCTTGCTGCCGGCCTCACCGATAACTTCGCC
>JASIBJ010000534.1 GCA_030045215.1 Streptosporangiaceae bacterium
CGCCAGGTGCGGCCAGGGGTCGTGCCAGCCGTTGACGAACCCGAGTATCGAGACGATCACCAGAACCGGCAGGCCGACGCCGATCGTGGTCCACAGCCAGACATGTCCATAGGTGAACGGCTGGAAGGACAGGACGCGGCGCCGGAGGTCGCTCTCGTTAGGCAACTCGGGATCCATGCGGTAATGATATAGTTTTATCCGAATAGCTGGTTTTCTCGGCAGTGCGGGGACGCGATCGTCAGGCTCCCGCGCCTGACCTGACCTATCGGCCGGCTGTCCCCCGAGCGCCGACAGGCTGAGCGGGTGCCGGGCCGCCCAGCGCGTCACGCCGGGCCGGCGGGCGCAGCGATACCATCCGTCGCCAGCCGCCGAGCCTTTCGTAAAGGTAAACGGCCTGGATGCCGGCGACGAGCAGGACCGTCTTCCGCCGGGACCAGCCCAGCATCGCTCCCATCCGGGCCATGACCGCCTTGCTGACATCCCGGTGGATCGCGATCTCAGCCAGGGCGGCCACGTGCAGCGCGCGCCGGATGAATACCGCATGTCCGGCGGCGGCCAGGCGAAGCAGTTCCTCGTGGCAGTAGGCCAGGTGGTTGTCCTCGTCATTGGAGATCATCCTGACCGCGCGACCGATCTCCTCGCGGTCGCCGGCGTACTTGCACAGCGCCTGCATCTGCTCTGACGCGCGCTGCTCGGTGACGCGGCTATGCGCGAGATAGGTGATGATGTCGGTTTCCGTCAGTTCCTGGTCGCCGCGCAGGAGACTATGCGCCAGCCCGATGCCCGCGTTCTCCAGGCGCATCGTGTAGTCCATGTCCCTGGGCACGGCCACCGGGCTCAGCCCGCGCTTGCGCAGCAGCGCCATGAAGATGCGGCCGTGCTTGTCCTCGTCCGCGCCGTGCCGGGCGATCTTGGGCGCTAGGTACTGAAGCGAGCCGGGGACCAGGGCCGCGATCCGGCCGTTCTCCCAGCCGCCCTGAGCCTCGCCGCTCGCGGCGATTGAGCAAAACAACCGGAATGCCTCGTCGCTGCCGAAGATTTCCTCGTAGATCTCTCTGGCAGAGAGCATTTCTGTCACCTTCTGTGCTTGTGAGCGGCTCTGCGCTCGCGGCTCGATGGCGGCCAGCACCAGGCCCGAACGGAGCGCAACTACCTGGAGCGGCAGTACCAGGTTCATTACCCGTTGCGTCGACGCGATCACGAACTTGCTCCGCGCACCTTGGCGAGCACGGTTACAGTCAGTAACCAGCCCGGCCGCTCCGGGTGCCGGCCGCCGCAACCGACCGGACTACGGACAAGTCGGGCTGGCCGCGGATGCCGAACACGTCGCGCAGTGCGCTGAGTGCCGCCAGCTCACCGCACCGGCCGTGCACGCCCGGCCCCGGCGGGGTCGACGACGAGCACAGGTAGGTACCTGGCAGCGGAGTTCGGTACGGGTTCCACCTGGGTACCGGCCGGGCAAAGGTCTGGGTCAGCGACAGCAGACCGGACGCAATGTCCCCGCCAACGTAATTGGGATTGTGCGCTTCCATCTCCGCGGCGGTCTTGGTGGCGCGAGCCAGGACAAGGTCGCGGAAGCCCGGCGCGAACCGCTCGATCTGCGCCTCGATCGCGCGAGTCATGTCCTGCGTAGACCCGGCGGGCACGTGACAGTAGGTCCACAGCACCTGCCGCCCGGCCGGTGCGCGCGTGCTGTCGGCAACCCCTGGCTGCACCGCAAGCACGTAGGGGGCGCTTGGATGGCGGCCAGCCGCAACGTCCGCCTCGGCCGCGGCGATCTCCTCGAACGTCCCGCCCAGGTGCACGGTCCCGGCCCGGCGGCAGTCATCGCTGCGCCACGGTACCGGCCCGGCCAGGGCGAAGTCGGCCTTGAACACCCCGCTGCCATACCTGAAGCGGCGCAGCCGGCTGGCGTACCGGGCAGGCAGCCGGTCACCGGCCAGCGAGAGCAGGGCCCGCGGGGTGATGTCCAGCAGCACCGCGTGGGCGGGCGGCAGTTCGGCCAGTGAGCATACCCACCATCCGGTCTCCACCCGGCCGCCGCCGCTGCGGATGCAATCGGTCATGGCGTCCGTGATCGCGGCGCTGCCCCCGATCACCACCGGCCAGCCGACGGCGTGCGCGAGCGTGCCGAGTAGCAGGCCGAGCCCGGCTGTCGGCGGCCGGGTGACCGGCATCATTGCGTGCGCCGCGACGCCTGCGAACAGGCCGCGGGCCTCCGGCGTGCCGAACCTGGCCGCGACGCTGCTGGCCGAACGCAGGCCAAGCAGCGCGTACCTAATGGCGGCGCCCGGATCGGCCGGCGCGCGGCGCAAGCTGGACAAGACGGCGCCAGTCACGGCCTCGGCGTTGTCGGCCAGCGGGCCGAACAGTCTCAGGTAGGCGGCTTCGTCCGGGCCCAGCCTGCTGGCGGTTTCGGCAACGGACCTTGTCACGACGCCCGCCTGCCCGCCGTCGAGCGGATGCGCGAACTCCACTTCGGGCCAGCCGAACCGCACGCCCCGCCGGGCCAGGTCGAAGCGCCGGAAGAACGGTGAGGCCAGGGCGAGCGGGTGCGCCGAGGCGCAGGCATCGTGGCGGAACCCGGGCAGCGTCAGTTCCTCCGTGCGGCACCCGCCGCCGACGGTCGCGGCGCCCTCGACCACGAGCACCCGCAGGCCGGCCGCGGTCAGCGTGACTGCAGCGGCCAGCCCGTTCGGCCCGCTGCCGACCACGACCGCGTCGAAGGAAGCCACCTCGTTCCCCCTTCCAAGCGCAGGCCGCGCCCCCTGGCCATTGCCCGCGGCGCCTGCGCGCCGGTGCCACTGCAACGGAGCGGTGAGCGTGTGCGGCAAGCTGCGGATCATCGAGTTGGGCCAAGCGGCCTCCGCTTGACCGAGGCTAACCGGCGCAGACTGGCCTGGCCACAGCCGCACAGCAGAGCAGATCTCCTCTGCGTTCAAATATCGGTCAATCGACCGATGTCTTAACGTGAAAGTTTCAGCACAATTTGTAGTGCAATCAACGGAACGCTCAGCAGGCCGGACCCATCGACCTGGCCAACCGTGCACGCCCTGGTTTGGCCGCGCTGCGTTCACCCAGTCCGGCAAGGAAACACTGATGAACAAGACGGCGCCGACCCGCCTGCCGATGCAGCGCTCGCTATCCGTCTATCTCACCCCAGGGCCGGCAGCGGCGGCCGAGGCCCGGCGGTATGTACGAGAGGCAGTCGAGGCCTGGCGCTTGTCCGTTGACCCTTATGTCGCGGCGCTCCTCACCAGCGAACTGGTGACCAACGCCGTCAGGTACGCGGGCGGGTCGGTCAAGCTGTTCGTCACCTGCTCCTGTGGTCACCTGCGGGTCTATGTTCACGACACGTCGCCCGAATGGCCTTCTGTCCTCGACACGCCAGCCGAGTCCGAGGACGGGCGCGGCCTGATGCTCGTCGCGAGCTTGTCGACCGACTGGGGTTACTACCGCACCTCGGCCGGCAAGGCCGTGCACTTCACGCTCGCGACAGATACCGACGAACCTAGATGAACTGCCTCGGCCCGGTCGGGATCACCGCGCGATGGCGCGCAGCGCCGATTCGCGGGCGATGTCTGTTCGCGACTGCACGTTGAGCTTCTTCAGGATGTGCGATACGTGCGTCGCCACGGTACGGCGGGACAAGAAGAGCTTGGCGGCAATATC
>JASIBJ010000535.1 GCA_030045215.1 Streptosporangiaceae bacterium
CCGGGAGCAGAACAGGCTTACCCCCACACAGGCGCAGACCGTCATCGCTGCGGCGATCCTGCGGCAACTGCACGCTGTCATCAACAGCGGGCAGGCCTGGGATCCGCTGCTCGCAGCGCACGGCACCACACGTACGCCGACGGCGATAGCCGCCTGACCCGGCAGGCGGCCATCAAGCCGACGGCCGGGGCGAGCCCTCCGCGGCATTGAGACACCAAGGTGATCTCGACGCTCATCATGGGCAGCCCCGTCCGTCGTCTCATCAGCCCGATCACGCGCTGCAGGGACCAACCCCGTGACCGCTATGCAGGGAGAGACGACGGACGAGGCACCGGCCACAGCTTGACGCAAACCGTCTCACGCTGATGAGCGTGCGTATTAGGCGTCATACTTTGCGGGTGGCGCACAGCAACTCTCTGGGACGGCTCCATCCGGTCACGATCGTGTCTGCTCGGTACGGCGGCGTCTACGAGGGCGGGCCGTGGGTGGCTTTCGCCCGGCATCCCGACAAACTCCCGATCGAGTGGAACGCGGGCGATGTCTTCGCCTCGCGCTACTACGAGGAGCACTCGGACGAGATCGGTGTGGGCATGACACCAGACGCGGCGTACCGCAACCTTCTGGAGAATATCGAGGGCAGGGGCTTACCGGGACGCTAGCCCAAGACCGCCTTAGGCCGCTCGTCGGTAAGATCGTCGTTCCTGCCACGCGCGCCGTCCGCGGCAGAACCGTGCTTTGATCGAGGGCCGGGGGCGGGCGGAAGGGGATATGGTCATGTCCGGTGTACCCAGCTTTGGCGGGTATGCCGCTGGAACGGAGAATGGTGAAGGCCAATGACTGAAACCTTCCGCGTCTGGTTCCAGACGGTCCCGCCGCGCCCCTCTTGGACTGCCTACAAGCACAGGTTAACCGGGACGCTATCTGTGACGGACGATCACGCGCGCTTTGTTCCTAGGAGGGGCCAGCCCGTCTTGATCGAGCATGTTTTCCGCGTGAGTAAGGGTTGGAAAGCCTCGAGGTACGCGGAGCCAATGCTGCCCGCCGTAGACACCTACATCGAGGTTCTTTATGGCGAGCAGGCGAACCCACAGGTTGCTTTCATCAACGACGGCCGCTGGCTCGGCCTGGCGACCTATTTGCCGAACCGCAAGTTGCTCAATGCCCTGAGGTCTCTTATCGCGCCTCAGCGTTGAGCAGGACTGGGTCTCTCGTCACTCGCCAAGCATCCGCCGACCCGTCGGCGAGCACAACTGAACCAGCCAGCTCACGCGGTGCCTTGTCAGGGATTGCAGATGCGGCTCTTGCAGGCGGTACCCGGCGAGGACCGTCCGTCATCCAGGTCGGGTGGCTCAGCAGCACTTCGGCTGCAGGCTCTCAGGCTGGTTCGTGGGCGGTAGTCGCATTTACACCCGGTGACCACGAGAGCGCGCGTACCGGGCCTCGGCGTGAACGACAAGCGGACCGACCCGGTGACGTGCGAGCGGAAGTGGTTTTCCTCCGCCATCTTGCCGGCCTGGGCGCGCAAAACCCCGAGGATGACGTCCGGGCGGTCGAGTGCGGCGACCTGGGCGACCATCCCACCGACACCGATACCGGCCCAGGTGCGCCGGTCGTTCGCTGAGTCCGCGGGCGAGCGCGGCGGCGTCGGCGGCGAGGCCGGGCAGTGTAGGCCGGCGCCAAGCCGCCCAAGAGCCATGTCAATGCCCTTGGTTGAGGAGTCGCGGGGTAACCAGAGTGCTGGAGGCCAGAGAGACGCGGCGGCATGCAACAAGCGGTCGCGTCGTAGCTGCGCGGTTGAGTCGCGCCGACCCCAGGCACAACGTCGCACGGCCCGCCTGCCCTCGACCTTTCTGATGCGCATGCAACGGTACCTGATGGTCTCGGTCGCCCCGGCTCGGCGCGATAGCCGGTGCACGGCAGGCAGTGAGAAGCCGGAGTCACGCAGGTCAGGATCACTGCCGAATAGCCATTTTGCGGCTAAACATGCACTAGCTAGTTCAAGCCGGGCCCTGGGCCACACGGGTCCATCGGGCGAGGCTGGCCCGGGTGGTCAGGGTGTCGGGGTGCTCGACGCCGGAAACTCGCTCGCGCATCGGCACTAGCGTGGTGAGCTGATCACGGGCGCCGGCCGGATCACCAGCCTCCCCGGTCGAATTGGCGAGCTGATATCGGGTGGTGAGGGTGTCCGGGTGCTCATGGCCGATCACCCTTTGCTGGATCGGCAGGAGGGCCGCGAACTGGTCGCGGGCGGCGCCGACGTCCCCGGCCTTCCCGGTCCAGTAAGCCAGGTTGTGCCGGGCGAGCAAGGTGTCCGGGTGTTCGGCGCCGGACACTCGCTCCCGCACCGGCAGCAGGGCCGCGAACTGGTCGCGTGCGGCGCCGGCATCCCCGGCCTTCCCGGTCCAGTAAGCCAGGTTGTGCCGGGCGAGCAAGGTGTCCGGGTGTTCGGCGCCGGACACTCGCTCCCGCACCGGCACCAGGGCCGCGAACTGGTCGCGGGCGGTGGCGACGTCCCCCGCCTTCCCTGTCCAGTAAGCCAGGTTGTGCCGGGTTGTCAGGGTGCCCGAGTCTTCTGCTCCGGTCACCCGCTCCCGCACCGGCAGGAGCGCCTTATATTGCTCCACCGCCGCAGTCACGTCCCCGGCCTCACCGGTCCATCTGGCCAGGTTGTGCCGGGCCGTCAGGGTATCGGGGTGTTCGGCGCCGGACACTCGCTCCCGCACCGGCAGCAGGGCCGCGAACTGGTCGCGGGCCGTGGCGACGTCCCCCGCCTTCCCCGTCCAGTAAGCCAGGTTGTGCCGAGCCATCAAGGTGCGCGGATGTTCAGCACCGAGAATTCGTTCCCGCATTCGCAGCAGCTCTGCCGTCTGATCCCTTGCACTCGCGGCGTTCCCAGCGTCTCCGGCCGAGCGAGCCTTCCTGGCCCTCGAGCCGAGCCTGACTGCGAACAGACGACTCATTAGGTCCCTCACACCGCCCCAGCGCGTTACCTCGCCCTAACTGCCCAGCGTCACCGGGCACCCAGGCCGACGCACCCGGCAGCGATCGCCGCTTGAAGTGTGGCAGACCGCACAACCCTGGCCTAGTGATGAACAAGCAGTAGCTAGTTTCAGAGTGAACTAGTCACGTCTCGCGACGGGCCACATCGGCCGACTGGGCACGCGACGCGTAGACCTGCTCGCGGCATAGAGAGTGCGGTGGCTGAGTCTGTTGCCCTACGTAGCTGCCGCCGCTGGTTCGGATAGCGATGTCTTCGCCGCAAGGACATCATGGCCGCATGCAGCATTTCGTGGACGATGATGCTGGCTATCAGCGATGGCTGACTGATGAACCTGATGGATTCGCGATCAACACTTATCGCACGCCATCGAGCGCCTACCTGGTGCTCCACCGTGCGACCTGTAAGACGATCGGCGGTCGGCCGGCCCGCGGGTCCACCTTCATGGGCGAGTACTCGAAGGTCTGCGGTACGCGCGAAGAGCTGCAGCGATTTGCCGACAGCCTCGGCGGCGAGGCGAGGCCGTGCCGCATTTGCCCGCGTGAGCTCGCCGTGCCGGCTCGCGGCGCAGGCCGCTACGGGCCGCCTGAAGGCAGGCTGGCGCGCTATGGGTGTTGTGACAGCCAGGCATGTACCTCGGGTATGCGATCTTGCATCAGCGTCAGGTGCCCATCATCGTCGAGCAGCCGGGCCTCGACGCCGGGAATGTGCTTGGCCAGCCATTCGCCGTGGCCGAACGGCACGAACATGTCCTGCCTGCCATGCAGCAGCAGGACCGGAACACAGATGTCGGCGAGGTCAAATCCCCACGGCCCGACCATGCAATTGTCCTCCCACCATCCCTCGCTGCCAGGCGCCAGTCCGTCTTGCTCAGAGGACACCAGGTACTCAGCCAGCTCGCCGCGCAGGACCGCCGAATCTGTCGGCGTGAGGAGCGATTCAATCCCCCTGGCCGCATCGTCCGGCGACGTCGCCAGGATTTCGTCCCGGTCCTTATCCATCTTTACCCTGGCCGCAGCCTCATCAGTAAGGAACAGGCGAGTGTCATCGATATTGACCTGGCCCATGCCGGCGAAATAATCAAGGCCCTCGGCACCGTATGGGGCCGGCGAGGCAAGCGAGGCGACAGCAGAAACCAGATCCGGGAGCAGGGCGGCGCACGCGAGCACATGCGGACCGCCGCCCGAGATGCCCCACGTCGCCAATCGATCGATGCCGAGCTCAGCGCAGATCGTGCGGACATCGTCGGCGCAACTGGCGACAGTGCGTCCCGGCTGGGGCGAGGACTCCCCGTAGCCTGGCCTGTCGTAGCCGATCAGCCGCAGTCCGCGCTCGGCGGCGTCCCTCACATTCCGCCCGTAAAGGTGCCTGGAATTCGGCGTGCCCATGTGGACTAGGACCGGCCGACTAGCGGGATCGCCGTAGTCTTCGACAGCCAGCGTCCGGCCGTCTCGGGTGTGAACTGTGCGCTGCACGTTGCCTCCCTTGCACTGCGCCGCATCGGTCTTAGCCATCAGCGGACGGTGACATGTCGCAGGTATTCAGGACGAGGATGAGCCGCGGCCGCGCACCTAGCTGACCAGGTCTCCGGGCCAGCCGAGCCTACGCCGGGGGCCTCACGGGCCTCAACATCGTTTTGTCCTGGCGCTAGCGCGCTGCGGGTGCCACGTTGACCCCCCCTGTCGGGGCCGCCCGAAAACTGGACAGTAGCGCCGCTTGAAAGGTGAATACTCTCGACGATTGGAGAGTGATCACTTTGTAGGACTGGGCGCTGATCCGCAGGCTGGCGGCGGAGGGTGTGCCAAAGGCGCAGATCGCGGTTCGGCTGGGGATCTCGCGGACGATGGTGGTGAAGGCGGTGGCGTCGGACGCGCCGCCGAGGTGTGAGCGTAAGTCGGCGGTCACGTCGTTCTCGCGGTTCGAGCCGCGGGTTCGGGAGCTTCTGGGAGAGTTCCCGGAAATGCCGTCGGCGGCGTTTCTAGATTGCCCGGACAGGACGAAGGGCTTCGCAATGGCAGACGTACCTGCCGCCTATCACTGGATTCCTACTGGGACGACTAGAGAGTGCAGCAAATGCGAAGGCCGGGGAACCCACGTGCACTGGCTCTTTGGCCAACGAACATGTCCGAAGTGCAGAGGAGAGGGTCGCGTCCAGCTCGCGAAGATCTGCAGTGGGTGCTCAAAGTGCTACAACGGGCGATTGGCGAATCCAAATTAATACTGCGTCAATAACGGTTAGTGGCGCCGGAGCGGCAGGTCCGAGGCATTCTCCTAATCGGATAGTCGCACTGTGGCATTCTGCAGTCAGTCGGCTGTTCAGGTGGTGTCGTCATCGTGCTCGCCTTGGCGGCCCGCCGCTATCGGGCTCGCGTCACGACTCTTCCAGCCCGAGCTTGATCGGCTGATAGATGAAGTCAACGCGGAGTGTGGCCCCCGGGGTCGCGTTGAGGCTTCCTTGAGGCCATCCATGAACGTCCCAGGTCAGTGTCTGCTTCGGCCAGACGCGTCGTCGACGCAGCATGCGCTCATGCCGCGATCGGCGCTCCCGCGTCTATGGCTTAGCCCGACCCCCGCACCCCTGCATGATCGCCTTCTATCCGCCGGACATCGATCCGCCGTCGACGCTTACGTACATGCCTGCTATCACTGGTGAGCTGGTGCTGGGAGAGCCCGAGTGAACCGGCGGGCGGATCGCTGGATCAAGCGTACGACGGTCGGTTGCGTGGGGATGCTGGCGGTGATCGCCGGGGCTGTCTCGTATCTGCACATGCACTTGCTGGTGAAGTTGCACGGGCAGCCGGGGTGGGCGGCGGCGCTGCCGCCGTTGTCGGTGGACCGGATGATCGTGGCGGCGTCGACGGCGCTGCTGGCGGAGCCGCGGTCGGGTGTTCGCGGCGGGATCCTGCCGTGGGCATTGCTGGTAATAGGCAGCGGTCTCCGGGACGTCTAACGGGGCTTGCAGGTCTCTCTCTTCGGCGGATAGGGGGCATGCACGTCTCCGGCGACATTCTCCGGTCCTGCGTCTTTCAGCGCTCCGACGAGCCGTGCGCTGAAGGTGGCATCCGCCCCGGCGGTAACGAATACAGCCTCGGCGGCGCGCCGCATCCACTCGGACAAGGCGGCATGCTGGGGCGGGTCAACGTTGGATGCCAGCGCCGCGGCCGAGATTCTCCCCCATGTCAACATCCTCGATCATCAGCCAGCCACCCGGCCTGATGGCCGAGATGATGCGCTCCAGCGCGCGGCGGCGTTCGGGAATGTGAGTCAGGGCCGCACGTGCGTGCGCGAGGTCGAACAGTTGCAGCCCGGCAAGTTCGCGCATCATCGCCGCGACGTGCCATCACGCCGTTGTCCGCGGCGTAGGCCGAGTTCGGGCGCTCACACGGGATCTATCGGCGATCACCGAGCAACGCCGTAAGACCGCAGGTTATTGACGCAACAGTGGCATGAGCAACATCATCACTACTGGCCACGCTAATTGCGGCTTGAGCCGGTCATGTTAGTCGTCGTGTAGCCCGGCGCTCATAACGCTGATTGCCTTACTCGAGGGCGGACGACCGGGCTCGAGCGGGTTCTGAGAAGAGGAAAGCATGTCAGCTGGGCGAGATATGGACGGCCTCCCGCATCACAAGATCCATTCTGGATCATCTCGGCACTTCAGTAGGGGGAGGCGCCGTCGTCGGCGCCTTTCGATGGCGGCGGCAGTCGCGATGACTGGCGCGCTTGCCGCATACGCGCCGGCCGCCGCCGCCCAGGCGGCGAGCTCACCGGCACCTGCGTCGCGCCTGGTTCCTGTTAGCGCCGCGCCGAAGCTGCCGAAGGGCGCACGCATGCTCGGCGCGGTCGCCTCGACCGCATCGCTGACCGGCGCGGTAGCTCTCGAGCTCCCTGACCAGTCGGCCGTTACGGCCTTCATCGACAGCGCGTCGAACCCTCGGTCCGCCGACTTCCACCACTATCTGGCCAAGGGCCAGTTCGCCAACCGATTCGGCCCCAAGGCTTCCGCTGTTGCCGCGGTTGAGCGCCAGCTAAAGAGTGACGGACTCGCGGTCACCAGCGTGTCCTCTAATCACTTGCTGGTTTCGTTCAAGGGATCGGCGGCAAAGGTAGAGGCGGCGTTCCACACTGGGCTTCGGCGGGTCGCGCTCACGGGCGGCGGCACCGGGCAAGCGACGACCTCGGCCGTCAGGCTGCCATCGTCGATCGCGCGCTACGTCCAGGCCGTTGTCGGGCTCGACCAGCTGGTAAAGCTGACCAGCGAGACTGCAGCGGTGACCGGACGCAAGGCCGCAGGAGCGGGTCATGTCAAGGCCGCGGCGAGTGGTCCTGGGCCCGTTGCCTGCCCGGCGGCTACCAGTGATGCAGCGCAAGGCGGCCTGACCGACCAGCAGATAGCCCAGGCCTACGGCCTAGACCCGCTGTATGCAGCAGGCGACGTCGGGTCCGGGCAGACGGTCGACATCTACGAGCTTGAGCCTTTCGAGCTGTCGGACGTCGCCATCTTCGACACGTGCTACTTCGGGACTAGTCACACCAGTCAGATCACCGTCACTCAGGTAGATGGCGGCCCAGGCGCTGGTCCGGGTAGCGGCGAAGCGGCGCTGGACGTCGACAACGTTTCCGCGATCGCGCCCGGCGCGAAGATTCACGTCTTCGAGGGCCCGAACATGGACGATCCGTTCGGTCCGCTGGACACGTGGAACGCCATAGCTGAGGCGGATGACGCGAGCCAGATCTCGACCAGCTGGGGCGAGTGCGAGGGCGAGGAACAGGAGGGCGCTCCTGGCGTGCAGCAGGTGGAGAACGAGATCTTCGAGCAGACGGCGGCTCAGGGGCAGACCGTGTTCGCAGCGGCCGGAGACGACGGCTCTGACTCCTGCGCTGCGCACGACAGCGTCCCGGTGGCGCCCGATCTGTCTGTCCTCGACCCTGCAAGCCAGCCGTACGTGACCGCTGTGGGCGGGACGACCATGCTCGACGCTTCCGAGCCTCCGACTGAGAGCGTCTGGAACAACGGCAGCTCCGGCGGTGCGGGCGGCGGCGGAATCTCCGAGACCTGGGCGATGCCGCCATGGCAGGCAGGACAGGCGGTGCCGCAGACCGCAGCCGACGAGGCCTGCAGCAATGACCCGTCAGGCACCGCGGACAACTATCACATCCAAGGGATCGCCACCACCCTGCCTGGCGGCACCACGTGCCGGGAACTACCTGATGTGAGTGCTGTTGCCGATCCCCAGACCGGCATCACGATCGTCTACGCAGGCTCCTGGTATCTGATCGGCGGAACGTCGTCAAGCACGCCCTTGTGGGCCGCGATGCTCGCCGATATCAACGGATCGAGCGATTGCCACAGCCTCGCGGGCGGCGTGGGCTTCGTCAGCCCGCTGCTGTACCAGGTCGCATCTTCATCGCCAACTGCCTACGCGGACGCGTTCAACGACATCACGGTCGGTAACAACGACAACCTCGGTGTCGGCGGAGCGGTGGACTACCCGGCAGCGAAGGGCTATGACCTGGCTACTGGTCTCGGAACGCCGCGCATCACCAACACCAACGGCGCCCCTGGCCTGGACGCACAGCTATGCGCCGCCGCGGTTGGGAATGTCGCCGGCGGCCCGCAGGTGACTTCGCTAACACAGCTAACCGGTACGCATAGCATCGCTGGTGGCGGGACACTGCAGATCGACGGGACCAATTTCGGCAGCTCCCAGGGATCCGTCTACTTCGGTAACGTCGACGCCACCGTGGTCAGCTGGTCAGCTACCTCGATTACCGTCGATATCCCGGCCTATCCGGCTCCGATCGGCTCTCCGGCCGGCGCCGCGGGACGGGCTGACGTCACGGTCGTGGCGGCGGGCACCCCGACCCAGTCGAGCTCGCCCAATGCCAACGCTGTCTACCAGTACACGGCCAGCTCCCCCTCAGGCGCTCCGGTCGTCGATTATGTGAGCTCGTCGAACGGCCCGACCGGCGGCGGCAACACCGTCGAAATCGTCGGAGCGGCATTCGAAGGAGCCACCAGTGTCGACTTCGGCGACGTCGCCGCGACGTCGTTCACTGTGCAGAGCGACAACGAGATCAGCACTACCGTCCCAGCCAGTGACGGTAACTGCACGGTGAGCGCATCGCAGGGCATGTGCGCCGTCGCGGTCACGGTGACGACGCCATCAGGGACGAGTTCTGGCCCGGCTATCCTGCCCGCCTACCAGGGACCGATCGTCTTCCAGCCGAACGGGGCTTTCCCCGCCCCCGCAGGTTGCGGTTGCGAGATCGTGCCTGCACCGGAGGAGTACGACTACGCTCCCGCGCCGACCATCACTTCGGTCAGCCCGACCTACGCCAGTGAGGCCGGGACGTCCGCCGAAGTGATCACTGGGACCGGCTTCAACATGCTCACTTTCGAGTGGGCGAACGTCGGCCCATCTGGGACGAATTTCTCCGAGGACTTCGACACCCTCGGTATCACATCGACTCAGATCGTCCTGGGCATTCCAGCCGCTGAACCGACAACGGAACCGTTCTCGGCGCCGCTATCGGTCGATAGCGCTGGCCAGTTGTCCAACGTCTCCTCGTTCGACTACGCGGGGACCCCGGTCCTGACCAGCATCTCCAAGCACGTGGCCGCCCAGCAGGATCCGGGTACACTGACCATCACCGGTCATGGCCTGTCAGACGTCAGCAGCGTCGTGTTCCAGGTAGTTCCGCCGCTGAACTTCCTCTACTCGACCTCGACGACGATCACCAACCAGACCGACACCTCACTGACCGTCGCCATACCGCAGAACTACATCTTCCCGTCGGACGTGCTCGTCTGCAGCGTCACCGGTTGCAGCCCGCCCGACTTTGCGGTGGATGGGTTCCAACTGGCGTACGCAGGTCGGCCGGTAGTCAACTCGAGCAGTCCGGCGTCGGGTCCGGCGCACGGCGGCACGCTGGTAACGATCCAGGGTGCGCTTGACGGCGAGTTGACGGCTGTCGATTTCGGAACCACGCCGGGAACGATCATCTCGGAGACGGAGAACTCCGCGAGCGGTCCGATCGAGGTGATCGCGCCACCAGGCAAGGCTGGCACGAAGGTCAACATCACCATCACCACAGTCGGCGGGACGCTGACGTCACCGCCGCAGCCCAGAAGCGCCGTCAATCCTGCGGCCACCTTCACCTATAAGCACAGCTCACCCACTGCTCCAGGTAACGTCGTTGCGAAGGCAGGCGTGAAGTCAGCAAGAGTCAGCTGGCGGGCGCCGAGCAACAACGGCGGTAGCGCGGTGACCGGCTATGTGATCACGGCTAGCGCCAAGGGCCACAAGACGATCACCGTCGATCTATCAGCCCAGGTGACCAAGGTCACCATCAAGAACCTGGCTGCGGGAGCTTCCTGGACGTTTACTGTTCGAGCCAAGAACAAGTTCGGCCTGGGGCTGACGGCGCACGCAGGCCCGGTGAGACCGAGGGCGTAGCCTGCGGGGCCCAATCGGCCATCAGACTGTTACGCGCCTGCCGGGCCACCCCCTTGCGGGGTGGCCCGGCACGCAGGCACTGGCCGCTTACGTGGCGGTCGCGGAGCCGACGATGCAGCCGGTGCCATCCCCGCTGCGCTCGCCGCAGCTCACCCCGCAGACAAGGCCCAGCTCTACACTCAGCCGGGCCTGACGATGACCTACGATCCGGGCGCATCGACCGTCCGCGTGAACGTCCGGCCATTGCCCGATATGTACGTAAGAAGGTGTCCGAGGGGGGAGCGCACCCATAAGCCAATGCGTGCTCACAGGTGAGTTCGCGCTCGGAGGCGTGCGGTGAGTGGCTGGGCGGACAGGTGGATCCGGCGCATAACGATTGGGTCCGTCGGGATGCTGGCATTGATCGCGGGCACTGTCTCTTACCTGCACATGCACTTGCTGGTGGCGCTGCGTGGTCAGCCGGGCTGGGTCGCTGCGCTGACGCCGATGTCGGTGGACGGGATGATCGTCGCAGCGTCGACGACGCTGCTAGCCGAGTCGCGCTCCGGCAGGCCGGGCGGGGTAATGCCGTGGACGCTGCTCGTAGTTGGCAGTGTGGCGAGCCTCGCCGCGAACGTGGCGGTCGCGGAGCCGACAGCCATGGGCCGCGTGATCGCGGCATGGCCTTCGTTCGCCTTGATCGCCTCCTACGAGCTGCTGATGCGCCAAGTGCGCCTAGCCGCAGATGCGAGCATGCTGCGGCACCGGCCCCGCCGGCCTATCAGACGTCCGGGTGCTGGGGTCGTGGCTGGCGCGGATGGGTCTGGCGGTCAGCGGCCGGCCTCCGATGAAGCATCTGCCAGCGGTCCGCTCCCTGGCCGGCAAGCGCAAGTGCTGGCTTGGCAGTGGGCCCTGGCTAACCGAGCTGGCGACGGCTCGCTGCCTTCCGGCAAGGACATCGGCCACGAGCACAGTCGGCACGAGCGCTGGGGCCGTCTAGTCAAGCGCGCAGGGCTGGCTGGCGAACTGGACGCGCAAGCCTAGCTAGCGTCGGCAGGCCATGCGCAGCCCTGCCAGCGGCCGCGGTGGCAGCCGCGTCGGTCGCGGCATCGGCGTAGGTCCGCGGAACAGCGGTCACTCGGCCGCGAACGGAGGCTGGAGGGCCTTGACCAGCTCGTCGAGCGAGCCGGTGGTCAGGGCGCGCCCGCAGGTACGAAGCTGTGTGCGCCATTCCGTCGCGCTCTGCTCGCTGAGCCAGGCCAGGTCGCACTCGGCGAGCAGCACGGCGACTCCGGCCTTGGTGAGTTGCGGGATCGTGCGCCCGCGCTTGCTCGCCTCAGCTCGCGCTTGGAAGGCGGCTCCCGAGGAGTTGGTGCGCCACTGCATGACGTCGGCGCTCACACCGAACCGCGCTGCGCCCACCAAATGCGGCAGACCGATCCGTGCGCAGACGAGCGCCGCGTCGCGCGGGACCAGGAGGGTGGCGGCGAGCACGTTGGCCTCCTCCTCCATCTCCTGGTCCCAGACGCGGCAGCCGCCGGGACCGATGGCCGGGCCGGGCGTGTGCTCGAGGAAGAGATGGGCGAGCTCGTGGGCCGGTGAGTTCGCCTGGCGGCCGTCGGAGTGCGCCGGGTTGAAGATGATGAGCCGGGTCCGGCCGACCAGCACTGTGCCTGCCGAGAACGAGCGCCGATCGGTGATGGTGAGCTGGCGGATCGCCGCCGGGTCGGCTCCCTCGGCGATGAGGTCGGTGATGGGGTGGACAGGGATGCCGTGCTCGTCGGCAAGCGCGCGGGGATCGAGGCGATCGTGCACGCCGAGACCGAGGTCACACCGCCTGACGTCAGCGGCAAGCCGCTCGGCCTCCGCCAGGAATCCTCTGCGCACGACAGCGGCCACGCGTCATCCCTTGGTGCGCTTCTCGGCCAACCGCATGGCCGCCTGAAGAATGTCGTCGATGGCGGCGGCAGAGTCAGGATCGAGGTTCTTGTCTGCTCGGAGCAGGCTCGCCACCGCCTGAGCGGGGGCGGTGGCCTGGCGCTCGGAGCCAGCACCGGAGTGCCGCATGAATTGCTCGGCGGGCAACCCAAGCCAGTGGACGAGCGCCGCGAAGCTGTCCACGTCGGGCCGGCTGCCCTGGGCCATGCGGCTGAGGGTCGATGGGCCGACACCCGCCTCGTTCGCGAGCTGGCGCCATGAGAGCGTGCGCTGCCGCCGCTCCGAGTCCAGGGTCACGTAGAGCGCGTCGACATCAAGCCACGATTGGGGCATCGGCATCGTCCTCCATGTTGCGCCTCAGGTACACCGTTCGACACGCGGCACACCTCTGATACCATTGCCAGTGTAGGACACCGTCCCGGTCTCGCAACGGAGCCGGGCCGTCCGGGGGTCTGGTGTTGCCTGCGGCGTCCTGCATGTCCGAACAAGGTCAAGCCCGTTCCGAGGAGAACGCAGTGGCGAACCACGAGATCAGGATCATCATCGTGTACGGCACCAACAAGCCGCTCGACGTCAAGTCCGACGAGGCCATCGGCACCGTCAAGGTGGCGGCGATGGGGCTGTTCGGCATCCCGGCGTCCGAGCAGGGGCAGTACATCCTGCGCGCCAAGATCGACGGCACGGAGGAGCAGCTCAACGAGGCCAAGACGGTGGAGGACTACCACCTCCACACCGACCAGAAGGTGACGCTCGCCGCCGGGACCCCGTTCGGCTGCGCGTGACGGCAATGGTCGTCACACCGGAGGACGAGGCGCGGGCCGCCGTCCGCGAGCAGTATGACATGGTCGTGGCGCAGCAGGATGAGTACGGCTGGCGCACCGCGATCATCGACACTGGCGACTACCTCGTGATCTTCGTGAAGATCGAGAAGCCGCACGGACGGACCTTCGTGCTGAGCCTTCGGTGTGACGACTACCCCGAGCAGGCGCCCGAGCTGCGGTTCGTGGCGCCCGCCGCGTTCGACCAGCCGTCGGACGCGTGGGCGCCCGCGGCGGAGTTCTGTCCACGTGGCGAGAGCATCGTCAACGAGGCCCAGCGCGGCCCGCTCCCGGTGGCGTGCATCAAGGGCCACCGGGACTACTACGCCGGAGGCTGGCACCAGGGCTGGTCCAACCCACCGGCCCACGACCATTCCCTGTACCAACTCGTCATGAATGTCCGCAATGCCATTCTCAATCGCTGGTCGTAGGCCTCGCCGAGGCTCGGGCACCGCGACGACCACCGAGCCGGACACGCCGCCGTCGACGCGACCATCAACGTGCCGGTCGGCGCACCCGCTGACCGCCGTGCGTGTCGCGCCCGCCCCCGCGGCGGTACCTCGATCGCTCGGCCGACGGGACGTCGACTTCGCCTTCGACCGCGTCTTCGTGCCCTCGCTCGTCGTCGACCACACCGAGCTGGTGCTGCGCCAGGCCGGTGCCAAGGGCCACGAGGGGTTCGCTGTCTGGGCCGGGACGCTCGCCGGTGGCGATGCGCACGTCGCCGCCCTGCTCATACCCCGCGCCGCGACCGACGCCTGGCATGGCGAGGTTACGCCGGAGACCACAGCGGCCGTGCTAACGGCACTCGACGAGCGCGACCTGGTCCCGGTGCTCCAGTTGCACAGCCACCCGCGGCGGGCGTTCCTCTCCTTGACCGACGCCATCCGGCCGCTCGTCGCGGTACCGGGCTTCATCTCGGTCGTGATCCCGGATTTCGGCTTCGTCGACCTGGCTGACGTCGGGCTCTGGTCCGCACACCAGTACGTGCGTCCCGGTCAGTGGCGCGAGCTGGAACGTGGAGAGCGGACGCGCCGGTTCATCATCGACGACTCCGTGATCCGGGTGGACTGATGCGATCGCTCGTGCCGAAGCTCCACAATCGGGTAGGCAGCTCCGCGAGTCGCACAGTAGCGCAGATGCGTGCACTCGGGGTCGAGCCGAGCGACCGCCAGGTACGGGTCGCGGTCGTCCTCGGGTCGTCGGCCACCCCGGCGCAGCGGCTGCTGGCCGCGACGCTCATCGACATGGTGCTCCGGCTCGACCCGCTCGTCACCGAGGTGATCGTCGACGCGCCGCACGAGGACACCATCGTCGCCGACCTGACCACGCGGGTGCCAATCGTCGTCACCGAAGTGCCGACGATCGTGGCGGACTACTCGATCGGGATCGGGACGGCCGGCGACGGCGTCGACATGGTCGCCGACGCCGCCGGGTGGATTGCCGCCATCGGCACCACCGCCGGCGCCGCGGATGATGGCAACCCCATCGGTGCGCTCGCCGGTGCCGCGCTCACTGCCGCCGAGGCGTTCAAGTGGACGTTCACCACGACGTACCCGGACCGTCCGGCGGCGCTGCAGCTCACCCCCTGGGCTGGAACCTTCTCGTTCTTCTCCTACGCCGACGACGGCGCGAGCCCGCCGCTGGCCGACGTCCGCATCGACACGACCCTGATCGGTGCCGGCGGAGTTGGCGCCGGGTTCATCCGGGCCATCGGGGCGCTCGGCCCGCGAGTCTCCGGCTCGCTCGCCGTCGTCGACAAGGACTTCCTCACCGTCGACAACCTGAACCGCGTGTCGTACGCAACCCTCGACGCTGCACTCCGTCGCGAGCAGAAAGTCATCGAGGCGACGGCGTTCCTGCGGCACCACTGCCCCCAACTCGTCGTGACGCCGCACCACCTGACCTTCGACACCTTCAAGCGCCGGATCCCGCGGCGCGAGGACCGGACGTACGACGTCATTGTCACCGGCCTCGACAACGACGACGCCAGGTGGGAAGTCCAGCGCGACCTGCCCCGGATCCTCATCGACGGCGCTACCGGCCGCGACATGGTGGCTCGGGTCGAGCGGGTCGAGTTCGGCCAGTACGGCTGCCTTGGCTGCTCGCGAGTTCCTGCACTCGCAGAACCGGGCCAGGCAGTGAACTGCGACGCGCCGCCGGACGAGGTTGCACCCTCGCTCTCGTTCCTCCCGGCGTTTCCCGGCATCCTGGCGGCAGGCGAGGTCATCAAGGAAGCGGGCGCACGTGGCGGTCTGCGAGGGCGGTTCGACCACGTCTTCCGCTACGGGCCGAACCCAGATCTAGCGGGCACACCCAGGTTCCGCGCGGACTGCACCGTCGGCTGCCAGCGGTCATCGAAGCTGGCGCAATACGGCCGCAAGTATCCGCCTGCCGGGGCCCCCGATGCCTAGTTCCCCGATCCTGAGCAGCTAGCACAGGCTGCGCTCCAAGCGGCAGGCATGGCCTGCCCGCAATTGCCGACTGCGACTGGTCGGGTTATTGCGGCGTTGGCCATCGTTCGTGCTAATTCGCCGCTTACGAGTTGCTGTGGCGCCAGGTCCGCCGCGCGGCGGAGACTGCCGCGTCCGGGCGGCCAGCGCGGAATCCGGGTGGCCAACAGTCACGGGTGCTGCAGCCCGTGCTAATGAGCCCGTGGCGACGAGCGCAGAGCGACAACTCGGTCCAGAACAGTCGGCGGGGAACGTGCTCGCCGTCGCGACCGGCATCGAGGAGCACAACGAGTACGCCAAGGCCTTCATCGAGGCGCTGCCGCTGATCAAGCGGCGCTGGCCGGGCGCGCGCACCAGCGGCGGCATCTCGAACCTGTCGTTCTCCTTCCGCGGCAACGACGCGGTGCGCGAGGCGATGCACTCGGCGTTCCTGTTCCATGCCATCAAAGCTGGCCTGGACATGGGCATCGTGAACGCCGGCCAGCTCGTGGTGTACCAGGACATCCGGCCCGACCTGCTCGAGCTTGTCGAGGACGTGATCTTCAACCGGCGTGAGGACGCCACCGACCGGCTGGTCGCGTTCGCGGACACGGTCAAGGGCTCCGGCACCAAGCGCGAGATCGACCTGTCCTGGCGGGACGCCCCGGTGGAGAAGCGGCTCGCGCATGCGCTGGTGCACGGCATCGTCGACTTCATCGAGGCCGATACCGAGGAAGCCCGGCTGCTCGCCGACCGGCCGCTCGACGTGATCGAGGGCCCGCTGATGGACGGCATGAAGATCGTCGGCGACCTGTTCGGCTCCGGCAAGATGTTCCTGCCTCAGGTGGTCCGCAGTGCCCGGGCGATGAAGCGCTCGGTGGCGTATCTCGAGCCGTTCATGGAGGCCGAGAAGGAGCAGGCGGCCAAAGATCAGGACCTTACGGCCGGGAACGACTCGGCCGGGGCTGACGCCAGTTCGTCCGGCGGCGGCCGGCGGGGCCAGCGCTCGCAGGGCAAGATCGTGCTGGCCACCGTCAAGGGCGATGTGCACGACATCGGCAAGAACATCGTCGGCGTGGTACTCGGCTGCAACAACTACGAGGTCATCGACCTCGGCGTGATGGTGCCGACCGCGACCATCCTGGACACCGCGATCGCCGAGGGGGCGAGCGCCGTCGGCCTGTCCGGGCTTATCACCCCGTCGCTGGACCAGATGGTCGGCGTGGCCGAGGAGATGCAGCGCCGCGGCCTCAGCCTGCCGCTGCTGATCGGCGGGGCGACCACGTCCAGGCAGCACACCGCCGTCCGGATCGCGCCGGCCTACGACCAGCCGACCGTGCACGTGCTGGACGCGTCGCGGGTGGTCGGCGTGGTGTCCGATCTGCTCGACCCGGTCCGGTCGGCGGAACTGGCCCGGGCGAACAGCGCGGACCAGGAGCGGCTGCGCGCCGAGCACGCGCAGAAGCAGCGACGGCCGCTGGCACCGCTCTGGCAGGCGCAGGGCAACCGGGAGACAGTCAGCTTCGACGACCTGGCAGTGCCGTCGTTCACCGGGACCAGGATCGTCGAGCCGGATCTGCGGCGGCTGCGCGAGCTGATCGACTGGCAGTTCTTCTTCCTCGCCTGGGAGCTGAAGGGTAGGTACCCGGCGATCCTGGAGCAGCCGGCTGCCCGCGAGCTCTTCGACGATGCGAACGCGCTGCTCGACGAGATCATCGAAGCCGGGCTGCTGCAGGCCCGCGGCGTCTTCGGGTTCTGGCCCGCGCACGCCGACGGTGACGACATCGTGGTGCACGACGGTCCGGTGTTCCCGATGCTGCGCCAGCAGATGGCCCGCACCGACGACCGGCCTAACCGCTGCCTGGCCGACTATGTCGCCCCGGCTCAGCCTGTGCCCGCTAGGACTGGGCCCGGCGGCGATCACATCGGGGCGTTTGCCGTGTGCGTGGCCGGCGCGGAGGAGCTCGCGCGCCGGTACGAGCGGGAGAACGATGACTACAAGGCGATCACGGTCAAGGCGCTGGCTGACCGGCTGGCAGAGGCGTCCGCCGAGTTCGTGCACCTGGAAGCACGCCGCGCCTGGTACGAGCCAGCCGCCGAGCCGACCATCGAGGACCTGCATGCCGAGCGGTTCCGCGGCATCAGGCCCGCGTTCGGCTACCCGGCCTGCCCGGATCACTCCGAGAAACGCAAGCTCGTCGACCTGCTGGACGCCGGGCGGATCGGCGTCGGGCTGACCGAGTCGTTCGCGATGACCCCGGCCGCCAGCGTGAGCGGGCTGCTGCTCGCCCACCCGGTCGCTCGCTACTTCGCGGTCGGGCGCATCGGCAGGGACCAGGTCGAGAACTACGCAGCGCGCAAGGGCGTCTCGGTGGACGAGGCTGAGTACTGGCTCGGCCCGAACCTGTCCTACGAGCCGGTCGTCGCCGCATCGGCCTAGGCCCGGAGAAACGCGAGTACCGCGAGGACGCGGCGGTTGTCGTCCTGGGTGTCGCTGAGTCCCAGCTTGTCGAAGATGCGGCGAACGTTGCCCTCGACCGTCTTCTCGGACAGGAACAGCCGCTGCCCGATCGCGGCGTTCGTCCGTCCCTCCGCCATGAGAGCGAGCACCTCGCGCTCCCGCGACGTGAGCACGCTCAGCGGCTCAGCCAGGCCGCTGCGGCCCGCCAGGCGTGCCACGATGCTCGGGTCGACGACGCACTCGCCTGCTACGACCCGCTCGACCGCGTCGACGAGGACCGCCACCTGGGACACCCTGTCCTTCAGCAGGTAGCCCACGCCTGTCGGGAACGATTCAAGCAGGCGGAAGGCATAACCGGCATCCAGGTACTGGGACAGCACGAGTATCGCCGTTTGCGGCCGGCGAGCCCGGAGCAGGTCGGCAGCGCGCAGTCCCTCATCGGTGAACGTGGGCGGCAGGCGGATGTCGATGATCGCGACATCAGGCCGCGACGCGTCGGCGGCACGCAGGAAAGCCTCGGTATCGCCCTCGGACGCGACCACCTGCATCCCCGCCTCGGCAAGCAGCCGCGCCAGGCCCTCCCGCAGCAAGACCTGGTCGTCGACAAGGGCTACTCGCATGGCAGCACCATCGTGAGCTGGTAACCGCCGTCGTCGCGAGTTGTCTGCAGCAGCCCGCCGGCGGCTGCGACCCGGTCAGTGACATGAGCTGGCGGCCAGTCCGTTGCCGGCGTCGCGCCCTGGTAACCAAGGCGGACGACGACATCACCGGCGCGTCGGCGGATGGCGATGGACAGGCCTGGCGCCGATCTCGTGTCCGCCTCCCTCGCCATGTCGGTCACGAACCGGTAAGCGGCCCGCTCGACGGTGTCAGGAAGGCGGTCCTCGGGAACCTCGGTGATGCTCACCCGACTGCGGGCTTGCTCCGCCACGCTGCGCACGGCGCCGGCAAGCCCCTCGACTTTGAGAGTGGCGGTGCTGATCCCGTGCGCGAGCTGGCGCAGTTCGGCGAGGGCCTGCTCGGCCGCTGCATCTGCGCTGCCGAGCCTGGCAGCGAGAACGGCTGCGGGCTCCTGCGCCGCGCGCATCCCAGCCAGCCCGAGCGCATAGCGCAGGGCGACCAGGCGCTGCTGAGCGCCGTCGTGCAGGTCGCGCTCCAGTCTCGCCCGGGCGGCATCAGCTGCGTCGACCACCAGCGAGCGCGCCGCGCGAAGGTCGTTAGCACGCGCTCGTGCTCCTGCTTCCATGCGCTCGGCGTCGAGCAGGATCCTGGCCGCCGAGACTGCCCCGGTCACGGCTGCGCTGTCGGGCCTGACATCACTACTGTGGATGACGGCCGCGATGTTCTCGCCCGCCTCCGTCACCATGGTGAGGTTCCGCCGCGGCAAGGTCACCGGCTGGCCGTGATGATCGCGCCAGGTCCCGTCTGCTATCGGGTAGGCGACGCGCAGGCCGAGGTCCCCAAGGGCGGCGCCCAGGGCGCTCGCGGCACTGCCGGCCGGATCGCCTGCTAGCGCGATGGCCGCCCTGGTTACCACGCGCATGGCGCGCGCCGCCTGCCACGCCGGCCGGGCCACAGCAGCCGCGAGGCCGAGCAGGCACAGGCCGGCTGCCGCACGCCAGCCGTAGCTGGCCGCGTCACCAGACCCGCTGATCAGCACCACCGTCGCGCCGCCTGCGCAGGAGAGAGCAAAGGCAACTGCCGCGGTGTCTGCCGCAAGCCCGGACGGCGGAGCTGACCAGCCATGGCGCCGCGTCGCGCCGAATAGGCCCGCTCCAAGCCACGCAGCCGCCGTTATTGCCGAAGCGATCGTGAGCTTCGCGCCGAGAGTCGTCATCGCCGCGCTGAGCCCGGCATCGTGTGCCAGCACGATCAGGTCACTCGGGCAGTCGGTGCAGCCAGTGTCGCGAGGGCTGGCAGCAATGGCCGCGAGGGGACCATCAGCCAGTGCTCCGGCCGCGGCAAGCAGTGCAGCCAGGCCGAGCAGGGCCGGCAGAATAGTCGGTGCCCGCGGACCGGCTGCGCTCGGCACGAGGGAGCCTGACTGCGCGGGCCGACGGCGCCAGCGCCCGGCTAGTACAAGTGGAAGCGCAGCCGCGGCCGTAGCGAGACCAGCGGTGAACGCGACGGCGCCAGGGCCCGCCGGGTTCGCCCACTCGGCGATCAGCCAGCAGGCTCCCGCGAGCGGAAGCAGCCATAGGTCCCGGCCTCGTCCGGCGCGGCCGCCGGTGACGATAAGAGCAACTCCCGCTGCTACCTCAACAACCTCGGCGGCAACCGATGGCCCGGCTAACGAGAACGACCCGCCCGCGCGCAGCACGCTGATCGTCACGCCCGCCAGCACCGCTGCGACCACAGCCCAGATGCACAGGCGCGCCACGCACTCACGATTGCAGGGATAGCACCGGACCGAAAGAGGGTTAACGCGCTAATCATCAGCCGATTGGCTGTTGCACTATGGCCAGCTAAGTCCACCATTGCAGCGGGAGGTCAGCGATGGATGATGGTCGGCTGGGTGCGGGGACCCACTATCGCGTACGTCGCGGATGGGTGGCATTAGCTGCCCTCGTGGCGGTGCTGGCGGCTGGCTGCGCTGCTGCCGGCACGAGTAAATCCGGGGGCTTGCCTGAGGCGCCTGTGCACGGGACGGTGACGCTCACATTCGCCAGCGGTGACGTACTGCCAGTGGACTCGACCTTCATGGCCCTGGTAGCCAAGGACTCCGGCGGGCATCTCAAGCTCCGGCTGCTGGCCGACAACGGCCGGTCGACGGCCATCGACCAGACGCTCGCACAGGCGCTGCTCAGCGGAAGGCTTGATGTCGCGGATATCGGCTCGCGGGCCTGGGAGAGCTTTGGTGCCGAGGCTTTCCGCGCTTACCAGACCCCGTTCCTGATCACCAGCCGTGAGCTGCTGGACCAGGCGGCGACCGGGCGCGTCGAGTCCGAGCTCCTCGCCTCGCTGAAGCCACTCGGGATCACCGGCCTCGCGATCGTCCCCTTGAGCATCAGGTACATCTTCTCGACCCGGCCGCTCACGACGCTGGATCAGTTCGCCGGAGCGAAGATCAGGATCAACGTATCTCAGACCAGCAGCCTCGTCATTGACGCGCTAGGAGCGACTTCAGTGACCTCGGTGGCAACGGGGCCCGCCGCGGTAGCGGCGCTGCGCGATGGTGCGCTCACCGGTATCGAGTCCGACCCTTTCACTGCCGCGGAGAATGGTTACGTAAGCGTCGCTCCCTACGTCGTGGTCAACGCACCGCTCTTTGGCAGGACCACCACGTTCGCGGTCAACTCCAAGGTGCTGGCCGGGCTGCCAGAAGCCGACGCCGGGTGGCTGCGGGAGGCCGCACAGCAGGCCGCCAGCACCGACGCCTTCGGGGAAACGGACCAGGCAGCATGGGCGTCGGCGTGCGGCGCAGGACTGCGACCGCTGGCGATCACGCAGCAGCAATTCACCGCCTTGCACAATGCCGAGGCCATCGTCTACGCCGGGCTGTCCTCCGACCAGCTCACGGCGCTGGTGATGGACCAGATCGGCGGCATGGCCGTCACTGAGCCCCGGATGGACGGCTGGGCGACCTGCGGCAACGTCGGGGTCTCCGCGTCGTCACCGACCCGGCAGCTCGACGGAACCTACTCGCAGACCGTCACGGAAGCCGAGGACATCGCCTCCGGCGACCCATGCCCCCACTGCGGCAACGCCGGCACGTACCGCCTTGTCATCGACGACGGCCGGTACGCGCTCTACCACCCGGTGTCGATCGACGACACCGATACCGGTAACGCCGCGAATGCCTTCCAGTCGATCTGGCGGCCGACCGACCCGGCCGAGGTGGGGACTATCTCGATAGCAGGCGACCAGCTCACCTACGTGCCCGAGGTCGGCCAGCAGTGGGGCTCGGAGCCGGGGACCTACACCTTCGTGCTGTACCGCGGCGTCCTGACCCTGCACCTGGTCGCCGGGGGCGACGACTTCAACGACTTCGTTCCGTGGCGGCAAGCCAGCTGACCGGTCCGCTGCGCACATCCCGGCACCTGGCCGCCGCCTGACGGCACAGGGCGCCGCGGACAGGCGCCAGCCGTAGCTCCGCCTCATCTCACCAGGACACGCCATGAGCTCTCCTCAGCCTGCCCTCGTACCAGCACGGCCATCCCGCGATGCACCTACCGAAAGGAGCACGACATGAACCGCTTGATCCGACACCGTGCCGTCACCACGTTTGCGGCCACCTGCACTGCCGCCTGCGCGGCAGCCCTGCTCACGCTCACCGCCGTGGCCACTGCCGCGGCGGCGGAGCACCCGCCCCAGGCACCGACCACGCTGGCATCGGCCGGCGACACGGCGGTCCAGCTTGGCGGCAGTCCCGGGGTGCCAGCGGTGAACCCGCGGACGGACACGGTGTACGTGCCGATCCAGTGCACGACCAGCGCGTGTTCCACGCCGGGGCATGTGGTCGATGTCGTCAATGCCGCGCGATGCAGCGCGGCAAACTCGTCCGACTGCCGGGTGGTGGCGACGGCCAGGACTGGCAGCGGCCCGCTGGCCGCTGTGGTCGACACCGCTAGCGACACCGTCTACGTAGTAAACGGAAGCGGCACCGTTTCGGTCCTGAACGGGGCGCGGTGCAACGCTGCGGTGACCAGCGGATGCGACCGGCCAGTCGCCACGATCAGGCTGGGCAGCTCCTCGGCGGGCGCCGTGGCCGGGGCGCTTGACCCGGCAACGGGCACCTTGTATGCGGCCAGCCCGGCCGGCTACGTCTACGCCATGGACGCGGCGGGCTGCAGCGCGGTCACCACCCGCGGCTGCGGCCATCCGGTGCGGACGATCAGGGACAGTCAGGATCCGAACGCTGTCAGCGTGGACATCGCCACCGACACCGTCTACGCGGTGAACAACGGCCCCACTGGGAACGGGGACACGGTGTCGCTGATCAACGGCGCTGCCTGCAACGCCGGCAGCAGCCGCGGCTGCCGCCGGGCGCCGCGCACTGTCACCGTCGGCAGCGGCGCCACCTGGGACGCGGTCGACCAGGCCACCGACACCGTCTACGTGGCGAACTACAACGCAGGCACAGTGTCGGTGCTCAACGGCGCCACCTGCAACGCCCGCGTCAGCTACGGCTGCCGCCGGCCAGCGCACGTGACGGTCGGATCGGAGCCGGGGTTCGTCGCACTCGACCCTCCGCTGCACACGGTCTTCACCGTCAACCAGGGCGACGACACCCTGTCCGCCATCAACTCCAGCACCTGCGACGCGTCCCGTACCTCCGGCTGCCGCGGCACCGCCCCGGCCCAGCAGGCCGGATCGGAGCAGTCCCGCGGCTACGCCCCATTCCCGAGCGCACTGGCGCTGCTGCCCGGCAGCGGCACCGCGTACGTGCTGGACGTAGGCGGGCCGAGCCGGATGTCGGTGCTCGGCATCGGCGGCTGCACCGCGCTGGACACCCGCGGCTGCCGTCGCCCCGCGCCCAGCGTGTCCGATCATGAATTCCTGGCCTCATACGACCCGGCCACCGGTACCATCTACGCCGGCGACCTGACCAAACCGCAGATCGACGTGATCAACGCCGAGACCTGCCACGCTGGCCACCTGGCGCGGTGCGCGCCGGTCGCCGTGATCCCGATGCCAGACCCGATGGCCAACGTGGGCGCGATCGACGACGCCACCCACACGCTGTATGCCAGCGACGAGTCCGCATCGGGCAGCGTGGCAGTGATCAATACCGCCACCTGCAACGCCCTGCAGACCAGTGGCTGCAACGTGCACCCGCCGCTGATCAGTCTCGGCGGCGCGTACCCGGGGCCGCCGGAACTGGACTATGCCACTGCCACCCTGTACGTGCCGTACGGCAGCAACGGCAACCAGGTTGCGGTCATCAGCACCGCCACCTGCACCGCCGCCGACACCGCCGGCTGCAGCGAGCCATTCGCGACCGTCACCGTCGGCGACGGGACTGCCGACCTAGGCATCAGCCAGGCCACCAACACCATCTACGCGCCCAGCAGCGGCCCCGGCCAGTTCAACGGTGACACCGTCGCCGTGATCAACGGTGCCACCTGCAACGGCACTGACATCGCTGGCTGCCACAGCCGCCACCCGCTCATCGCCACTGGCATCTCACCGTTGCTGATGGCACTCGACAGCAGTGCTGGCGCCTTGTATGTCACCGACTTCGGCAGCGCCCAGGTCACTATCATCAGCACCACGCGCTGCAATGCCGCTGACACG
>JASIBJ010000536.1 GCA_030045215.1 Streptosporangiaceae bacterium
TGCTTGGTGATCGGCAGGGTGATCCCGGTGATGTCGGCTTCCTGGAACGCATCGCTGCCGATGAGGCCGGTCCCGACCTGGCCGGTGATGGCGACCAGCGGGACCGAGTCCATGTAGGCATCCGACAGCGCGGTGACCAGGTTGGTCGCGCCCGGCCCGCTGGTGGCCATGCAGACGCCAGGCCGGCCGGTCGCCCACGCGTACCCCTCCGCCGCGTGGCCGGCGCCCTGCTCGTGCCGCACAAGGACGTGCCGGAGCGAGGAGGAGAGCAGCGGGTCATAGGTCGGCAGGATCGTGCCGCCGGGCAGCCCGAAGACTACTTCCACGCCCTGCCACTCGAGGCTGCGCACGAGTGCCTGGGCTCCGGTCAAGTGCTGCACAGAAAACTCCTATTGCTATTTACTTGGTCTTCCAACAAATTGCTTGGTGGTCCAACAAAAAACCTCCTTGCCGTCTGGCAAAGAGGTGTAGCGCGAGCCCGGAGCGGGATCGCGCTACGTGATAATAAGTACGAGATGCTGGCGGAGGCTCACTGCTACGTCGTTCCTACCTGCGGTTTCGCTGATCGTTGATTACGAGCGTTAACCATACCGCACCGTGCACCATGAGCGCGCCGGTAGTGCCGAATTCGACGCGCTCGGCCGATTCCTTTTCCCCGGCCTGCCCTTCATGTTGCCCGGATTCGGGCCCGCGCAGTTGCCACCGCTGTCGCGAGACGGCGCCGCGTCGGCTGCCCGTGCCGCGCGGCGTCGCCGTGCCCGGTCGTGACTTTCAGCGTTCGCGGTTGTCCCTGCCTCGGCGGCCCGCCGCCGTGACCCGGCGCCGCGCCGGCTGCCCCTGCCTCGGCGGCCTCTCCGTCACCCACAGTAACTTCCTTATCATGCTGTAAGCGTTTTTAATCAGGCGCCAGGCGTGTCATAGTGGTACGTCGAGAGGATGCTCTCGTGCGTTACGGGGAAGAAGCCGGCGCCGCAGGACCCTGTCCGCGGAGCCCTGCCGACGCGGCCAAAGCCTCCCGGAGAAACCGAGGAGCCCGCGTGCGTCAACTTTGCGTACCCGCCGCCACGGCCGCCGTTGCTTTAGCAGTTGCATCGCTCGGGCTTAGCGCGGGCCCGCCCGCGCTCGCCGACCCGGCCGCCGTCACCAGCGCCTCGGCCGCGGCGAGGCCGGCGCCGCAGATCATCACCCTCATCAACGGCGACCGGCTCGACGTGCGCTCGATCGCGGGCCGCAGCCAGGAGATCGCGCTCGAGCCCAACGCAGCCCGCGGCGGCCTGCTCAGCCTGCGACTGGCCGGGAGCACCTACGAGATCCCGACCGACGCGCTGCCCTACCTGGGCCGGGGCCTCGACCCCAGCCTGTTCAGCCTGACTGCCCTGGCCCGTGCGGAGCGGGCTGGGCGCCTTCCGGTGACGATCAGCTTCGGCCGCAAGCGGCCGGCGCTGCCCGGCGTCACCATCACCCGCTCCGGGCACGGCACTGCCGCGGGCTACCTGTCGGCCGCCTCCGCCAGGGTCTTCGGAGCGGCGCTGGCCCGTCAGTTCCGCGTTGATCATCGCCGCGGGACTTACGGCCAGGACGGACTGTTCGCGACCGGGGTCAGCATCACGCTGGCCGGGGCGCCTGCCGCGACCGTGCCCGTCCGCCCCTACTACCAGATGCGCACGCTGACCGTGCTCGGCCGCAACCTCAGCGGCCAGCCGGACACCGGCGATCTGGTCATCGTCGCGAACGTCGCCAACCCCGAAATCTTCGGCATTATCTTCGAGGGTTTCAGCTTCTTCTACCGGGGCGAGGCCAAGTTCAGCGTTCCCGTCGGTACTTACTGGGCCATCGGCGACTTCATCAACTCCGCCGGCACAGCCGAGCGGCTCGCGGTGCTGCCCCAGTTCGAAGTCAAAGACAACACGGCAGTCACGGTCAGCGAGCGCGCCGCGAGCAGCGAGATCACCATGGCCACTCCGCGTCCGGCGGTTACCCAGGACACGATCTTCCAGATGATCCGCGCCGGCCTGCCGGGCGTGTCGAACAGCATCGCCTGGATAGACAGCGGCCTCTCGCTGTGGGTCAGCCCGACGACGGAGAAGGTGACGTTCGGCGGTCTCCAGACGTTCGCGTCGGCGACCATGACGTCGCCGCCCAAGACCCCCGGCGTGCCCTATACCTACAACTTGATCTACCAGGGTCCGGACGGCCTCATCCCGGCCCAGAACTACGTGGTCACCCCGGCCCAGCTCGCCACGGTCAGCGAGCGGTTCTACCAGCGCATCAAGTCGCTCGGCGGCTGGATGGCCTTCGGCGGCTTCCCGGCGCAGGTTGGCGTCTTCTTCGCGCCAATATTCCCGGTCAATCCGCCGACCGTGCAGACCCAGTACTTCTCCGCGGGGCCCGATATCGCCTGGCAGGCGCAGTACGTGGCGTTCCTGAACCAGTTCGCGGGCGGGCAGAGCGACTCGTTCCGCACGCTGCCCGCGGGCCAGCAGCTGACCGAGGACTGGGGCGCCTACCCGCTGCATCCGCAGCCCGACGTGCAGCTCCTGACCGGCCAGTTCGCGGACTTGCTGCCGCAGTACCCGTCGGCGTTCCGTCTCGGCAACGAGCTGTACCTGAGCGAGACGCCGTTCAGCGACAACTACCCGGGGCACCTCGGTGCCGGGTATTTCGGCGTCCCCGGCTCGATCTCGGTCGACAGCTACGCGGTGTACCAGAACGGGAAGAGGATCGCGAAGGGCAATCCGGCCCTGGGCGTCCCCGGCATCCGCGTCAGCCCGAGACCGTCGGCTATCAGATTCGTGCTGGACGCCGCTACCTGGGGTGCCGATTACCCGCTCTCGCCGAGCAGCCAGACGGTGTGGACCTGGCCGACCGCGGCGGAGCCGCACGCGGAGGTGCCGGCCAGCTGGTACTGCGGCTTCACGGCGAGCTTCAATCTGCAACGCCAGTGTGCAGTACAGCCACTGCTGACGCTGAGCTACCAGGTGCAGGGCCTGTCCCTGATCGGCCTCACGGCACCGGGCCCGCAGGAGATCGATGTGAGCGTGGGCCACGTCCAGCTCGCGGCCCAGTCGGCCATCACCGGAGCCAGCGCGCAGTACTCGCTGAATGACGGGCAGAGCTGGCAGGCGGCTTCCGTCTCCAGCACCGGCGCGGGGCAGTTCCAGATCGGCTTCGACGCACCCGCTGGCGTCGACGTGACACTCCGGTTCACTGCCACGGATGCGGCGGGCGGCTCGATCACCGAGACCGTCGTGCGCGCCTATGGCGTAGCACTCTGATCGGGCGAACGGAGCAGGAGATGACGTTTCGTAACTGGGGAGCCTGCTCAGGCAGCACGCGCGTGCGTACCGGCCGACGCGGCGCTACCGGACTCGTGCTCGCCACGGTAGCTCTCACGATCGGGGCGCTCGGCCTCCAGGCCGTTGCCGCCGGGGCCGCGCCGGCCGCCGTCGGGTTAGCCCGGCTGGGCCAGACGTCCGGGCTGCGTCGGGCCTGCGTGTGGCCGCCGGCCCCCGGAGACGAGTCGTGCTTCGTCCTCTACCAGCCGCAGACCTCGGTCAACCAGGCCATCGCCGACGGACTGACGGGCGCGATCGCCAGGCCACACGGCCTCACGCCCAGGGAGATCCAGTCTGCCTACCGCCTGCCCGTCGGCCTGCGGCCTCGTCAGACCGTGGCCGTCTCGATCGCGTTCAACACCCCGCACCTGGCGCAGTACCTGGCCTACTACCGCAAGTACTTCGGCTTGCCCGCGTGCACAGTGTCCAGCGGCTGCTTCCGCGTGGTCAACGAGCACGGGAAGTCCTCGCCGCTGCCGCCGTCGGGCGCGGGCTCCGGCTGGGATCTTGAGGTCACGCTCGACGTGTCGATGATCTCCGTGGCTTGCCCCCACTGTCGCATTCTTGTGGTCGAGGGCGACGATGACTCCGTGGCCAGCCTGGCCGAGACCGAGAGGACGGCGGGCAGGCTCGGCGCGCAGGTGATCAGCAACAGCTACGGGCAGCCGGAGAACGG
>JASIBJ010000537.1 GCA_030045215.1 Streptosporangiaceae bacterium
GGCCGCGATCGCCTTGGCAATGTCACCTGAATACTGCACGCCGCCGTCGCCAATGACCGGGACATTTGCCTCGTGGCAGGCCAGCCGGGCCTCGTAGATCGCGGTGACCTGCGGCACGCCGACGCCGGCCACGACCCTGGTGGTGCAGATCGAGCCGGGGCCAACACCCACCTTGACCGCGTCAGAGCCCGCCTCGATCAGGGCCAGGGCCCCGGCCTTCGTGGCGATGTTGCCGCCGATGACCTCAACCCTGGAGTTGGCCTTGACCTGGCCGACCATGTCCAGCACCGCCTGCGCGTGCCCGTGCGAGGTGTCCACCACCAGGAAGTCCACCCCCGCGTCGATCAACGCCTGCGCTCGCTGCTTGGCGTCGTCGCCCACTCCCACCGCCGCGCCCACGACCAGGCGCCCCTCGGCGTCCTTGGTGGCGTTGGGGAACTTCTCGCTCTTGGTGAAGTCCTTGACCGTGATCAGGCCGCGGAGCCGGCCGTGCTCGTCGACCAGCGGCAGCTTCTCGACCTTGTTGCTGCTCAGCAGCTTCAGCGCCTCCGGCCTGGTCACGCCCACGGGTGCCGTCACCAGCGGCATCCTGGTCATGATCGCAGCCACCCGCCGCCGGTGGTCGGACTCGAATCGGATGTCGCGGTTGGTCACGATCCCGACCAGGATGCCGGCGTCATCAGTCACCGGGACGCCTGAGATCCGGTACCGCGCGCACAGCTCCTCGACCTCGGCCAGCGTCGCGTCCGGGCCGCAGGTCACCGGATTGGTGATCATTCCGGCCTCGGACCGCTTGACCATGTCGACTTGCTGGGCCTGCTCGTCGACCGACATGTTGCGGTGCAGCACGCCCACTCCACCGTGGCGGGCCATCGCGATCGCCATCCGGGCCTCGGTGACCGTGTCCATCGCGGAGGAGACCAGCGGGATGCGGAGCGAGAGCCTGGGCGTGAGCCGGGCAGTGGTGTCGGCCTCGCTCGGCAAGATCGTCGAATGGGCGGGAAGGAGCAGCACGTCGTCGAAGGTCAGGGCGGGCGGACTGAACTTCTCGTCGCTCATATCTCAATCCAGGTAGGCCGGGTCTGGGATGTGTTCATCCTAATAACCGCCTGGCCGATGGCGTGGCACCCTCGCGAGCCCCGTCGACGGAGAAATTGATAGCTCAGCCTCGCGGCGGGCAGTTGCCGGCGAAGCCCTGCCCGATTAGTCAGTATTCTTCGGCAGACTCCGTGCGACCCCGTCTCCTAGCACCCGGCCTGCCCGCCAGGGCCGGGATCCCCGCCACGGGGGTGCAGGGACCCCGGCGTTCCTGGCCGGACGCGATCCGCACCGGGATGGCCACGGACCGCGTCGAGGCGCGCGGGCAAGCGCCGCGGCTAGGCGATAGATTCCTCCAGCGCTATGGCCCGCAGCCGGGCCAGAGCGCGGTGCTGGGCGACGCGGACCGCGCCCGCAGACATGCCGAGCTCGTGTCCGGTCTCTTCCGCTGTCATTCCGGAGAGCACCCTAAGAACCAGCAATTCGCGCTGGTGTACAGGGAGGCGGGCGAGCAAAGCCCGAGCACGCTCGGCCTCAATGTAGGCGACCGCCGTCTCCTCAGGGCCCGGCCTGTCGTCCGGTCCGTCGGGGAGATCTTCGGTGGGGATGGCCATTCTGGCCGCGTTCCGCATCGCGTCGGCTACCTTGTGGGAGGCGATGCCGAAGACGAACGACGCGAACGGCCGCCCCATGTCCTGATATCGCGGGAGCGCCAACAAAACGGCAATACAGACTTCTTGTGCTACATCATCGGCGGCATGATAGTGCCCGGAAATGCGGCCGAGGCGCGCCCGGCAATAGCGCACTACCATCGGCCTGATCTGGCGCAGCAAAGTATCAATTGCTGCGGGCTGCCCCCGCATAGCCAGCTCGGTCACATCGCTGATACTGCCATGCCTTGCGCCATCTACCTGCGATTCCACCCGGCCCCCTGAGTCAGCGGCGGTATCACGTGTCGGTCGGTACAAAGCCGTGATTCCCCAAGGGGCCAGTCAAGACAACATCAAGATAGGCAACAGAAAGGTTACATTGCTGTAGCGGCCAGGGACATTGATAAAGCAATAACTATGGGTAGTTAAACGAATACGCTAAGTATTCAAGCCGTCCGTTAAATGATTCTGTAACCCGAGAAAGAATAATTAAATAACTAATCTTAGACTGAGTGAGCACAAGGGACTTCATGTCCGGATGTGGGCAGGAACCTCACCAATGAATCCGGGCTCCGAATGCGGGACCAGTCGCTACCTGGTAATCGCCGTCGCCCAGCAGACTACTACTTCTGAAACTGTTGGCGCGATTCCCGTCGACAGTTTCGTCAAATCTGACTCGGCACAGTTCAAGTAATCGGCCGACCAAGGGCGGGAAGACGCGAAAGCCCCGCCAGCCGCTGCCCGGCAGGGCGGCGGTAGCGGGGCTCCCGCAGAGCACGAGCGGCGCGAGCCGCCCAGGGTCAGTGCTGGTGGCCGTGCCCGTGGCCGTTAGCGGCCGGCTCGGGCGGCTCCGGCTTCTCGGTAACCGTTGCCTCGGTGGTCAGCAGCATGCCCGCGATCGAGGCCGCGTTCTGCACCGCGGAGCGGGTCACCTTGACGGGGTCAAGGACACCCTGCGCCACCAGGTCACCGAACTCGCCAGTCTGGGCGTTGTAGCCGTGGCCGGGGGGCAGCTCGGCGATGCGGGCGGTCACCACGCCGCCCTCGGCGCCGGCGTTCTCGGCGATCCAGCGAGCCGGGGCATACAGAGCCCGGCGGACGATCTGCACGCCCGTCGCCTCGTCACCGGTCAGGCCGAGGTCGCCAAGCTGGATAGCCGCATGCACGAGCGCGCTGCCACCGCCGGGAATAATCCCCTCCTCGATGGCGGCCCGGGTCGCCGAGATCGCGTCCTCCAGCCGGTGCTTCTTCTCCTTGAGCTCGACCTCCGTCGCCGCGCCCGCCCGCAGCACGGCCACGCCGCCCGCCAGCTTCGCGACGCGCTCCTGCAGCTTCTCCCGGTCCCAGTCGGAGTCGGTGTTCTCGATCTCGGTCCGCAGCTGCCGGATCCGGTCGTCAACCTCCGCCTGGTCGCCCGCGCCATCGATGATCGTTGTGGTGTCCTTGGTCACCACGATGCGGCGGGCATGACCGAGCACGTCCAGGCCGGCCAGGTCCAGCTTCAGCCCGACTTCCTCGCTGACGACCTGCGCTCCGGTGAGCACGGCCATGTCACCGAGCATCGCCTTGCGCCGGTCACCAAAGCCGGGGGCCTTGACCGCGACGACGTTCAGCAAACCGCGGATCTTGTTGACCACCAGGGTCGACAGCGCCTCGCCGTCCACGTCCTCGGCGATCACCAGCAGCGGCTTCTTGGTCTGCGCGATCTTCTCCAGCAGCGGCAGGAACTCCTGCATCGAGGAGATCTTGCCGCCGTCCAGCAGGATGTAGGCGTCCTCCAGGATTGCCTCCATCCGCTCCGGGTCGGTGGCGAAGTACGCCGAGATGTAGCCCTTGTCGAACTGCATGCCCTCGGTGAACTCCAGCTCGATCCCCATCGTCGGAGCTTCCTCGACGGTAATGACACCGTCCTTGCCGACCTTGTCGAAGGCTTCGGCGATGACGTCACCGATCTTGGAGTCCTGCGCGGAGATCGTGGCCACGTTCGCCACCTCGCTGCGCTCTTCTACCTCGCGCGCCGACTTGACCAGCGTCTCGGCCACCGAGGATGCGGCAGCGTCAATGCCGCGCTTGAGCGCGATCGGGTTGGCGCCGGCCGCGACGCTGCGCAGCCCTTCGGCGACCATGGCCTGCGCCAGCACGGTAGCGGTGGTGGTGCCGTCACCGGCCACGTCGTTGGTCTTGGTCGCGACTTCCTTGGCCAGCTGAGCGCCAAGGTTCTCGGTCGGGTCCTCAAGTTCGACCTCACGGGCGACGGTCACGCCGTCGTTGGTGATGGTCGGGGCGCCCCACTTCTTGTCGATCACGACGTTACGGCCCTTGGGGCCGAGCGTCACCTTGACGGCGTCCGCGAGGCGGTTCACGCCGCGCTCCAGCGCGCGCCGCGCGTCCTCGTTGTATTCCAGGCTCTTGGCCATATGACTACCTCGGAATTTTGCTGTACGTCTGATGTGTGCTGATTAGGTAAGGAAGTCGCTTTCACGCTACCGCCCCGGATCGGGTCGCTGCCGCGGGAGTCTCCTCCGCGAACGGCGAACCGAGCCGGGGCGGTGCCGGGCGGGCCTGTGGTTGTCAACCGCTGTGCTTCATAACCACAGTGCTGATAACCACGGGGCCTGTCCGGCGCGGGCCGGGCCCGCGCGCGAATCTGCTCGCTACTTTTCGATGATGGCCAGTACGTCACGAGCGGAGAGCACCAGGTACTCCTCGCCGTGGTACTTGACCTCGGTGCCGCCGTACTTGCTGTACAGCACGACGTCGCCAACGTTGACGTCCATCGGAACGCGCTTGGCGCCGGCGTCATCGAAACGGCCTGGACCCACGGCAAGGACTTCGCCCTCCTGGGGCTTCTCCTTCGCGGTGTCCGGGATCACCAGGCCAGATGCGGTGGTCTGCTCAGCCTCGAGCGGGCGCACCACGATCCGGTCTTCGAGCGGCTTCAGTACAACCTTGGTGGCGGTCGTCACGATCTGACCTCCCCCTCCGGAAAGGGCTAGCTGATTGAGAAGGTTCGGACACGTCGGCCTGCCGTCGCGGGTGCCAGACCACCGGTCGCATTAGCACTCTACCTTAGTGAGTGCCAATCCCGCACTGTAGCCCCCCAGCCTGACCGCGTCAAACCTGCAGGCGCACCGCAGCGGTAATCGCCGTGACCGGCAGCGACGAATCAGCCGGGAAGTCCGCCGCCGACGGGGCCACGCCACGCGCCAGCAGCTCGGCCCCGAGCGCCGCCACCATGGCCCCGTTGTCGGTACACAGGCCGGGCCGCGGCACCCGCAGCCGCACGCCGGCAGCCTCGCACCGCTGCGCCGCAAGCGCCCGGAGCCGCGAGTTCGCGGCCACGCCACCGCCGATCACCAGATGCTCGACGCCGTGGGCCAGGCAGGCATCGACGGCCTTGCGGGTGAGCACGTCCGCCACGGCCTCCTGGAATGACGCGGCTACGTCGGCAACCGGCACGGGCTCGCCGGCCGCCTCCCGGGCCTCCACCCACCGCGCGACCGCGGTCTTGAGGCCGGAGAACGAAAAGTCGCTGGTGCCGTCCCGATATTTAGCACGAGGAAACGGAACGAAGTCGGCATCGCCACCACTGCCGGCCGCCCGGTCGATGTGGGGCCCGCCGGGGAAGGGAAGTCCCAGCACCCTGGCCACCTTGTCGAAGGCCTCGCCCGCGGCGTCGTCGATCGTCGCGCCCAGCGGGACGATCTCGGTGGCCACATCGGGCACCAGCAGCAGCGACGAGTGGCCCCCGGAGACAAGCAGGGCAATGGCCGGCGCGGGTAGCTGGCCGTGCTCGAGCTGGTCGACGGCGACGTGCGCGGCCAGGTGGTTCACCCCGTACAGCGGTTTGTCCAGGGCGAGCGCATAGGCCTTCGCCGCGCACACGCCGACCAGGAGGGCGCCGGCCAGCCCGGGTCCGGCGGTCACCGCGATCGCATCGACCTGCTCCAGCGTCACCCCTGCGGCCCCCAGCGCGCGCTGGACGGTCGGCACCATGGCCTCCAGGTGCGCGCGGCTCGCGACCTCGGGCACCACCCCGCCGAACCTGGCGTGCTCGTCGACGCTGGAGGCCACGGCATCCGCGAGCAGCTCGTGCCCGCGCACGAGGCCGACCCCGGTCTCGTCGCACGAGGTCTCGATCCCCAGTACCAGCGGCCCAGTCCCAGCCACGACAGCCGCCGCCGGTCCAGTCCCTGCGGCCGCCATCACCGGGAACCCCCGGTCGCCAGGCCCGGCTCCACCTGCTCGGCCTCGGATTCGACCGCGAGGTCGCGCCGCATGACGATGGCGTCCATGCCGGAGGGCTGGTAATAACCCCGGCGAATGCCGATCTCGGTGAATCCCCACCACTTGTAGAGCCGCTGCGCCCGGGCGTTGTCTGCCCTGACCTCGAGGAACACCTCACGGCAGTCGCGCTGCCTGGCCCGGGCCAGGAGCGCGGCGATCAGGCGCGACCCGACGCCATGACCCCACCTGGCAGCGGCGACGGCGATCGTCAGGACGTCGGCCTGCTCCCCTGCGGTCAGCAGCCCGGCGTATCCGATCATCGCTCCGTCCTGCTCGGCGACCAGGTAGTACCGGCTCTCCGGCTGCTGCTCGAGCTCACCGGCCAGCATCCGGCGAGACC
>JASIBJ010000538.1 GCA_030045215.1 Streptosporangiaceae bacterium
CTACTTCGGCGACGGGCTAGTGCCCATCGAGCCGTCCTTCAGCAAGGTCGACCCCAGGCTGCCCGCGCTTGGGAACGGCACCGAGCAGTGGCAAGGCTTCGTTCCCTTCAAGGACATGCCGCACAGCGTGAACCCTGCTCAGGGCTACCTCGACAACTGGAACACCAAGCCGTCGCAGTCGGCGTACTACCAGCAGAACGAGGGCGACGAGTACTGGGGCACGATCTTCCGCTCCTCGCTCATCAGCACGATGGTCGCCGCCAGCCGGCACATCACCGTGCGTTACCTGGAAGGCATCGAGCACGCCATCGGCACGATCGACAACCAGGACAACACCCGGCCCGCCGCTCCGTACTTCATCCCCTACCTGGTGGCGGCGTACGACCGGCTGCGGGCCGAGCACAGCCCGCTCACGAGCCCGGCGACGCACCCGGATCTCGCTCGGGCGATCGCCGCGCTGAAGCACTGGAACGACGTCACCACGCTCGGCAGCCCGGCCATGTCCATCTTCATGAACTTCCTGGAGGCCTACGAGCGCAACGTGTTCGAGGGCGGTGTCTTCCCGGACGAGCAGTACACCGGGACCGTGAACTTCAGTGACGCGTCGCTGGGCCTGGGCACCTACGGCGGCCTCGGCGGGATGGGGACCTACAACTTGCTCTACCACATCCTGGCTCACACCAGCGGGCTCGATCCGTGCGGGACGCTGTGCTATCACGGCAGCTACTTCGGGCTGCACCGCAATGAACTCCTGGTCGAGAGCCTCAACGATGCCATTACGATCCTGTCGGGCACGGGCACCCAGCTTGGCCAGGACGTGCCGGGCTTCGGCACGACTGACATCGCCAAGTGGGGCTACCAGCCGGCCCAGGACCAGGACTGGGACAGCCTCGATCCGCTCGCGGTCGGGGTCACCACCCACTGCGGCACGAGCGCCAGCCAGAACCGGAGCACGTTCATGATGGCCGTCGACGTCGGTCCGCACGTGCTCATCGGGCGGGACGAGCTGCCGCCGGGCGAGAGCGGCTTCATCTCCGCGGCCGGCACGCCAAGCCCGCACTTCTGCGACCAGGTCAGGCTGTTCAACGACTTCAGGTACAAGGCCATGCCGCCATCCTGACCGGGTCGGATGCCGACGCGGGCCCGGCTGGCTCAGCCGGGCCCGCGCCTGAGTTCCCGGTCAGCTCTTCTGCTCCGGCCACCGGGCCCGCCACAGCTCGCGCTTGGTGGAGCAGTACCCGACCCCGAGGGCCAGCACCGCCACCAGCACCAGCATGGCCGTCTGCGCGGGCAGCCACTGCAGCAGCACGCCGGTCCCGGCCATGCCGATCGGCACGCCGACGCTGATCAGCATCATCACGGCCGCGACAAGCCGGCCGCGCTGCTCGTCCGGCGCCTGGCGCAAGATGAGGACGTCCAGCAGGACCCGCAGCGACGGCACCCCGAGCATGCCGACGAACAGCAGGCCCGCGACCCACCACGGCCCGTACGGGACGGCCAGCAGGCCGAAGACCGGGATCCACAGGATTCCCATCCCCAGCAGCAAGATTCCCGGCTCCAGCCGGGAGTGCAGCACCTTCACCAGCGGCGCTCCGGCCAGCCCGCCCACCGCGCCGGCGCCGAGCGCCAGGCCGATCGTGGCCGAGGCGACGTGATGCTGGCGCAGGATGACGATGACCGCCAGGTCGAGCCCGGCGCCGGCCATGTTCGCGATCATGATCAGCAGCATCGTCGCGCGCAAGACCGGCGCGCGCCACAGCATGCGGATCCCCGCGAGCATGCCGGAGTCCGGCGGGCCGGCTGCGGGTGCGGACCCGGCGGCGGCGGATCCGGACGTGCCTGCCGCGGTCGCGGAGTAGCCGCCGGGCATCACCTTCATCGCGACCGCCGCCAGCATCGCGACCACGAACGCCAGTGCCGTGGCCAGGAACGGGATTGCGTGCGACAGCAGCCTGAGCCCGTAGAGCGCGCCGGCCACCGGCGGTCCGGCCAGCAACGCGCCGTTCTGCCGGACCTCGTCCTGAACCAGCGCCGAGGTCATCTGAGCCGGGGGCACCACCGACCGCACCAGCGGCAGCCGAGCAGCGCCGGAGACCGCATTGCCGATGCCCAGCACGGCCGCGGCGACCAGCAGCAACGGCAAAGACAGCCAGCCGAGGATCAAGCCGGCCGCGACCGCGGCGGTCACGATCGCGCGGACCGACTCGGCGACTATCACGAGCATCCGCCGGTCGTGCCGGTCCGCCAGTTGTCCGGCCGGCAGGGAACCGGCCAGGATTCCCATCGTCAGCACCGCGGCGAACAAGCCGGCGCGTGCTGGCGATCCGGTCAGCGTCAGGATCGCGAGCGGGTAGGCCACGTCCGCGACGCTGACCCCCAGCGACGAGGCGGCGCTGCCGATCCACAGCGTCTGAAACTGGAGGTTCCGCCGCAGCGGAACGAGGCGCTCGCCCTGATCGCGAGTCTGCGCGCTGGCCTGGTGACCGGCTTGATCGCCGGACTGGTCCGATCGAGACTCGACCGCTGGAGTAGTCATTTGCTCGGCCCTCAACGTTCTTGGTCACGCCATCATTCACGTATACATGAATGATGGCAGTCGCGTGAGCATGTGGCAAGATGAAACTGTGGAAAACGAGCAGCGATCAGTCGGCGCGGCGGTGACCGCCGGCTCGGCCCCGGCCGAGGTGAAGACCGTCGACGACGTAGAGAGCCTGCGCGCCATGGCTGATCCGACCAGGCTCGCGATCCTGGGCGTGCTCATGGATGGGCGCGAGGACCTGCCGGTGATGTCGGTGAAAGAGCTTGCCGCGCGCCTGGGCGAGCCCCAGACCAAGCTCTACCGGCACATGCGGCAGCTTGAGGCCGCGGGCCTGATCAAGGTGGCCGCCACGCGCATGGTGTCGGGCATCCTCGAGCAGCGTTACCAGGCGTGCCAACGGGACCTGCTGTTCGACGGCAGGTTCCTCCGCGCGCACGCGGATGACTCAGAACGGGCCGTGACGGCCGTGCTCGACGGCTTCCGGCGCGGGTTCTTCGCGGCATTCAGGGACGAGCGGCTCGCTCCGGACGCCGTCCCGGAAGCAGAGGACTACCGCAAGCCGGCGATCTCCGCCTCCGAAATCCGGGTCAGCCCGGCCAGGGCGGCGGAGATAAAGACCAAACTCAAGGAGCTGATGGACTGGCTGGGGGGTCAGAAGACCGAGGACTCCGGCAGCATCCAGGTCGATATCATGATCGGGTACTACGCCGCCGGGCCGCCCGACCAAACCTGAGCCGGTGCCCCGGCGGCACTGGCCGCCGGGGCACCGTGCAGGTAATGGCGGCGGCGCGTGCTCTTGCGCAGACCGCGCGGTCCTGGCGTACGGTGATTCCGGACCCCGAGGAGACGCCGTGCCGCTTCCCCCGCCCGACCGCCGGAACAGCTTCGCGCAGCGGCTGTTCGCCCCCCTCCCCGCTCGATACGACCGGCTGGCCGAGCTGCTCTCGTTCGGCCAGAACGGGCGCTGGCGCCACGCGATGGTCGGTCACCTCGCGCCGGGCGAGGGCCAGCTGATCCTGGACGTGGCCGCCGGCACGGCCGGCATCTCGCTGCAACTGGCCAGCCGGCTCGGAGCCCGAGTCGTCGGCGTGGACCTTACCGAGCAGATGCTGCGGCAGGGTGAGCAGAACATCGCCGCGGCCGGAGCCTCCGACCGCATCGCGCTGGTAGCCGGCCGGGCCGAGCAGCTCCCGTTTCCGGACGCCTCGTTCGACGCGCTGACCTTCAGCTACCTGCTGCGGTACGTGGCTGACCCGCAGGCGACGCTCGCCGAGCTTGCGCGCGTGGTGCGGCCGGGCGGGACGATCGCGAGCCTGGAGTTCCTGGAGCCCCCGAACCGGTTCTGGCGCTTCTGGTGGCGCGCGTACACGGCGACGCTGCTCCCGCTCGGCGGCCTGATGACCGGCGGACGAGAGTGGTTCAGGGTAGGCCGCTTCCTCGGCCCGAGCATCAGGGGTCACTACCGCGCCTACCCGGTCAGCTGGACCGTCCAGGCCTGGCAGCGGGCCGGCGTGCGGGACGTCGGCTGGTCCGCGATGAGCCTCGGCGGCGGGCTCGTCATGTGGGGAATCAGGGCGAGTGGCTGAGCCGCAGCCGGGCGCCATGCCTGGCCGGCCGGCCGCGGCAGCGACGGAGGCCGAGCTCGGGTCCCGGCCGGCCTACTACGCTGCTGCTCCGGGCGGATGGCGCGACTGGTGGACCTTACTGCACCCGCCCTACACGGCGTGGCACCTCGCGTACGTGGTCATCGGCGCGTCGCTCGCGCCGCATGTCCGGCTGACTTCGCTGCTGGCCACGCTCGGCGCGTTCTTCCTCGCCGTCGGGCTGGCGGCGCACGCCCTCGATGAACTGCACGGGCGGCCGCTGCGCACGCGGATTCCCAGCGGGGTCCTGATTGCGACCGCCGGAGCGGCGCTGGCCGGGGCGGTCGCCCTGGGCGCGGCCGGCGTCGTGCGGGTCGGCTGGGCGCTCATCCCGTTCATGGTCGTGGGACCGTTTCTCGTCCTCGCCTACAACGCCGAGCTGTTTGGCGGGATCATGCACACCGACGCCGGGTTCGCGGCTGCCTGGGGAGCCTTTCCGCTGCTGACCGCGTACGTGGCCCAGACCGGAACGCTCTCGGCGGGATCGGTTCTGGCCGCGGGCGGTGCGTTCTGCCTGTCGGCAGCCCAGCGCAGCCTGAGCACCCCCGCGCGGATGCTGCGCCGCCGCACCTCGATCGTCACCGGCGGCATCACGCTGGCCGACGGCGATGTCATCACCCTCGACAGCGCCCGGTTGCTGCAGCCGCTCGAACGCGCCCTGCGCTCGATGTCCTGGAGCATCGTCTTGCTGGCCGCCGGGCTCGCCGTGGCCAGGCTCGGTTAACCCGCGTCCGCGGGTGGTCCTGACCTCACAGCGCGTCGTGCCGCTGCAGGTACCCCAGCGCCACCCAGCCCACGGGCACCGGCAGCCAGAACGTGATCAAGCGGAACAGCACCACCGCGGCGAAGGCGTGGGCGCTGGTCAGCCCGGCCACGGTCAGGGTGGTGGTCAGCGCCGCCTCGACCGCGCCGAGCCCGCCCGGCGTCGGCACCGCGGATCCGACCGCGTTCCCGGTCAGGAACGCGACCGCGATCGCCGGGAGGCTCGCGTGGGCGCCCACCGCCAGCACGCAGGCGGCGAGGCACAGGGTGTACCCGAGGGTGACCGTCAGCGCGCCGCCGATGCCCTCCGCCAGCTTGTGCGGCTTCTGGGAGATGTCGAGCAGCCGCGGAATGACCTGGCCGAGCGCGGGCGCTATCCGCGAGCGGGCGAGTCGGCGGCCGGCCGGGAACGACAAGATGATGAGGACCGCTGCCGCGAGCACGCCGAGCACGATGTAGACCCAGCCGGGCGGACGGTACCTGGTCGAGTGGACCGCGCCGGT
>JASIBJ010000539.1 GCA_030045215.1 Streptosporangiaceae bacterium
CGCCGTAGGCGCCGTCAGCGCTTTCGTCGTACCCGTACACCCCAACCTCACCGGTGGTGGCGCCGTAGACGCCGGTGCCGTTGACAGAACTGCCCTGCACCCCGTAGCCACCGCCGCTGCTGGCATCGGTGCCGAGCACCCCGGAGCTGCCGTTGGCCGTGGTCTCCCCGTCCAGGCCGTCACCGGAACTGGTCGAGACCGAGGTGGTGGCGGCGGCGGTGTTCGCCACGCCCAGCAGCACCGGGCGGGCAGGGGCGGGCGGTGCCGGTACGGCGGGCTCCGCGCCCGCAGTGGCGCCTGTCTCCGTGCCTGACATCACGACTCCCCTCCGCCCAGCATGCGCAGGGCCGATCCGCATCAAACCACCTCCAAGCTAACTCCCGGCATGCGGGCTGACCAGCACAAAAGTGTCCGTCCCGGTGGCACGGCGCATTACTTCCCGGCGGTGCCTGGTTCCCCGCTGATGGACTGCCGACTGATGTCCGCGCAGGTGCGCGAGTCCTTGATCAGGTCGTCGCAGAAGGCAGCGACGTCGTTGCCTATGAGTTCCAGGACTCCCTTGCCGGCCGCGACCCCCTCCTCGAAGAAGTCGACAATCCCTGAGAGCAGGCGCCCGTCGGCCAAGTCGCTCGGCCCGACCTTGAAGAGATACCTCTGAATTTCCTTGTAGACGATCTGGTAGTCCGCCGGGAGCGCCTTGACCCGGGCCATGTGCGCCCGCCACAGCCTCTTGCCCTCAATGACGTCTTGGATGCCCACGTCAGCCCCCTAGCCGGCCAATTTCCTCGCGACATTCCTGTTCAACTGCTCGCGCCACCGGTCGCGATAACTTCGAGCCCCTTGTCCGCCGGCCAGCGCCGCGCAGAAGCCCTCGATGTCGTCGCCCAGAACCTGGCGAATGCTCTGCCCATCCGCCGCTGTTTCCTCCAGCAGCCCGAGGGCACCGTCGAGGATCGGCATCAGGTTGCGACCCGTGAAGCCCGTGTAGGGGAACAGGTGCACCTTGATCTGTTCCCAGGCCGCCTGGTAGTCAGCAGGCAAAGCCTCGGCCCGGGCTTCGAACGCCTTCCATTCCCTCGTGAGATCGCTGCCGGTCACGGTCTCCCAGAAGCTCATCTCCCGCCCTCCTTGAGCTTGTCGATTTGTGATGAGAGGTACTCCCACTTCGCCCAGAACGTCGCGAGTTCGTCGCGCCCTGCGTCGTTGAGCGCATAGAACTTGCGCGGCGGACCCAGCCCCGATGGTCGTTTCGTCACCTGAAGGAGCCCGTTCTTCTCGAGTCGCAGCAAGATGGTGTAGACGGTCCCCTCGACGACGCCGGCGAAGCCGAGCTCGTTCAGCCGACGCGTGATGGCGTACCCGTAGGTCTCCTGGCTGGCGATAATTTCGAGCACGCAGCCCTCAAGCGTGCCCTTCAGCATCTCCGTCAGATCGTCCATCGCGGGTCCTCTTCGGTCCTCGTAGTACTCTGTATCACCGAGTACCGGTACACGGTATCACAGAGTAGAGGAGCATGCTCGCCAAGCGCCGAGCCAGTCCACTTGGCGCTCCACCGATGACGCTGACTGCCCTGAGCAGCCGCATCGCATACGGTGGCACCATGAGGGCGGGCGAGCCGCCGGCTGACAACAGGCCGGCCGTTGATGTGCCGTTGGCCGGGTCTAGCATCGTGGTCCGGCGCGACGACCCGGACGGGGCGGAGCGGCTGGCCCAGTACTATGCGGGGCTTCGGGCCAGGTTCGGTGGTGAGGTCGCCGAGCGCATCCAGCGGACGCAGGAGCTGATGAAGAGCCCGGCTCCGCTGAGCGATCCAGACCGGGCAGTGCTGCGCCGGACGCTCGCTCCGGTACTGCACGATCTTGCAGCAACCGGGCAGACTCTGCCGGAGATCCGTGAGGAGGCGCACCACGACCGCGGCGACGACACGGTCTGCGCCTGGATCCAGAGATCTGGAGGGGGTGGCGAGGGCATCGAGGTCTGGCTGCCCGCCAGCGATGCCGACCGGCTGTCGAGGCTGGCTGAGCAGGTGCAGAGCTGGAAGAACGACGAGCTGATCGACGCCGGGCGGCGTCCGTGGCCCGCCTGCCCCGACCATGATGACTGCTTCGCGCTGTCGCCGGACTCCCGCGCCGGAATTGCCGTCTGGCTCTGCCCCAAGACCGGCCGGATCATTGCTGAGATTGGCAGGCTTGGACAGCAGTAAAACAAGGCCGCCACCCCGACGCATGTGGCCGGTCCTCATAGCGGGGCTGCCCGCACAGCTACCTAGCGCTGAACCACGAAGGCCGATCGGCGCGGACCGATCTGGCGGCAAGCGCGGCGCTCGCCGCGGGCGCAGTCTCAGGGAGCGTCGGCGTCTGGCCCGCCGGGCTCTGTCCCGGCGCCAGATTCGCGTGCCTCGAGAATGTCGGTTATCCGCCTAGCCAGCAGCCCTTCCGTTTCCAAGAGCGCGTCGAGGCATTCGGCGATCGCAACGAGATGTTCGTCCGCCCGGTCCATCAGGTCGTCCCAGTCCTGGCGAGACGCACGGCTGTCGGCCAGCCGCTCCAATAGGTCGCGAAGGGCAGCTATCTCGCCGCGGAGCATGGCTTCGTCCATACCTGGACATCGCGGCGACGGCCAGAAGCGCAACTAACCACGAGACGTGACGAACATGCCACATTCCGTGATGTGCGCGAAGCGCTCGCGCTCCACCCGACCGGGCGCCTTTTGCACGCCCGGCGACACCATGCCAGATCGGGCCAGAGGCCACGGCTGTAATGCGTCAGAGGCCATCTCCGAAGTCCGGAGGTGGCCTCTCGCTGGTTCGCTGATTCTCATCTTCGCGTCGCTTCGGCACGCGCTGGCCGCGGTTATTCCGGGCGGTATTCCCGCCGTCCGGTCGCCGGGTTGTACCAGACTCGCATCCGCTGGCCTGTGGTCGGGTCGATGAACACCTCGCTTGTCGGCTGAGAGGTCGCGTCGGCACTCTTCCGGCTCCCGCGGTACCGGTCCCAGCCGAAGAGCGCGATCACGATCCCGACGACAACGACCGCAAGTACTACCCATTCGAAGACGTGCATGGCTAGCCACGCTCATCCGGCGTGTCCGTGGAAGGCAGCCACTCGACCACGCGGGCGGTGCCGTAGGCCACGATCTCGCTCATCGTCCGCCCCATCTCGGTGGAGTCGAAACGCATCATGGTCACGGCGTTGCCCCCCATTGCGGCGGCGTTCTGCACCATGCGGTCGAGCGCCTGCCGACGGGAGTCTTCGCTGAGCTTGACGTAGGAACGGATCTCCCCGCCGACCAGGGCCTTGAGGCCAGCGGCGATGTTTCCACCAATGCTTCGGGACCGGACGGTGAGGCCGAATACCTGACCGATCGTCTTGACCACTCGAGCATTGGGGATGTTCTCGGTCGTCGTAACGATCATTGTTCCCGGCGAAACGAGACTCTCGTTTGGTGTTGACATGAAGGCTCCTCCTTCATTTGCGCTACGTCGATGAACTATCATTGTGATATCACTTTGATAGTGAGCAGTCAAATCCGGGCGGTGCGTATCCGCGGCTGGCGCGGCTGACGGCAGCGGCACCGGCCTTCCTCTGGCCGAGCCGAGTCGAAGATGATGGGTGAATGGCCACAGCCTCCGCCGACGCACCGGTCCTCGAGCGCGCCGGGCTGCCCGTGGCAGACGTGGCCGCCTGGCTCGACTCTGTACCCAAGGTCAACGCATCGTTCGCGGCCGCTGCCCGCGCCGCCAGCCAGTTCCTGGTGGATGGACAGGCCCTGAGGGCGCGATTGCCCGAGCCGGCCGGCCGGTCACCTGCCGAGCGCGCGGCCGGAGAGGCGATCACCGGGCTGATGGACGGCGAGCGGGATCGCTTCCTGCGCTGGCATGCCGCCGGACTCTATGACGCACTGACGGCGAACCGATCGGCGTTCCTTCGGGTGGAAGAGCTCCTGTGCGCGGCGTCTGGCCGTGTCCGCGGCCTCGTGCCCACGACGGCCGAAATGGAAGCCGAGCGGGCACGGCCGCTGCCAGCCAAGGAGGGCAGCGAGCTGGCACAGGGGTTGCTGATCGGGCACTTCCTGGCGGACCCGCGGGCGGGACGGCACCTGATCGACGCGATGCTGCGGCCGCTGCCGATGGCGCTTGATCGGCTTGAGGAGCTGCGAGCCAGCGGGACGGTCGACCTTGGCCCGGTCCGGGTTACGCGCCGCGGACGAGCTGGTGTGCTGGAACTGAGTAACCCCAGGCACCTTAACGCCGAGGATGACCTAACCCTGGGCCCGACGGAGTGCGCCGTGGACCTCATCTTGCTGGATCCAGAGATTGAGGTCGGAGTATTCCGCGGCGGACTCGTCGATCACCCGAAGTACCAAGGGGTACGGGTGTTCGGTTCAGGAATCAACCTCACGCGGCTGTACCACGGGCATATCGACTACCTCTTCTACCTCATCCGTGACCTCGGCTATGTGAACAAGATCTACCGCGGCATCTCGCTGCCGGCACAGGAGGGACGTCGGGCGGAGGCAGGCGCGGGCCGGTCGCCAGTGCCGGGCCACGGCACGGCGGAGAAGCTGTGGATCGCCGCGGTGGAACGTCTCGCCGTGGGCGGCGCGTGCCAGCTTCTGCACGTCGTCGACCACGTCGTGGCGACGCGCGGCTCACGCCTGTTCCTTCCTGCCCGCAACGAGGGGATCATCCCCGGAGCCTCGAACCTCCGGCTGCCGCGGTTCGTTGGCGATCGCGCCGCTCGCCAGGCCATCCTCTCCGGCCGCCAGTGGACCGCGGGCGAACCGGACGCCGACCAGTTGTGCGACGAGGTCGTGGCGCCCGAGGAACTGGACTCCGCGGTCGAAGCGAGGGTCGCGCGGCTGACCAGTTCCGGGCTGGTGAATGCAGCGGCCAACCGGTGCGCACTGCGCGCCGGGGAGGAGCCGGTAGACCTCTTCCGTGAGTACATGGCGACGTTCGCGGTCGAACAGGCGCGCTGCCACTTGAGCCCGGCGCTGGTCCGCAACCTCGAGGTGCACTGGAAGGCGCGCGAGCGGAGTATCTGACGAACGGCTGCTCGTGACGCACCGCCGGCCGCGCCGGTCCCTGACGTCGCCCGCAAATCCGGGGACGATTTAGGGGTTTATACCCATGGGCGCGCTCGCGATGGTCGCGGCAAGCTAGGTCCGTGAACACGCCCACTGCCTCACTAACCGACTCGGGCCCCGTCGATAACAGCCGGCGCTGGCAGGCACCAACGCATGCCGAGATCGACGTGGTCGAGCCCGGCATCCACAGCGCGTCCGCGCCGCCGCTTGCTGAGGCCGTCTCGAGTTCGCCCTCGGCGCTGGTTCCTGGTCTGGAGTGGGTGGCGGGCCGGCGGGGGCGGCGGGTGGTGTGGGGGGCACTGGCTGCCGAGGTGGCGGTGGTGCTGGTGTTCGCGCTGGTGTACCGGCCGTTTGACCTGGCGATCTACTTGTGGGGCGG
>JASIBJ010000540.1 GCA_030045215.1 Streptosporangiaceae bacterium
CCACCGCGCGCGCCAGCCGCTGGCCTGCGGCCGCCGGTCGATGCGGTCTGTATTCCCGGCGCACCGCGCGGTGACATGACTCATATCGCGACCGCCAGCGGATGCGGCGCGTCCGGTCCGCTGGTTGTACTGGTGTAACCCCCGCGGATGGCCACGGCGGCAGCACTCAGCCCTGGCCGGATAACTCGATCGCGAACCGCCGCGACCCCGTCACCCGACCACGGCTTAGTCACGCCCAATACCTGTTAGTCGCGGCTCGCCGCGAAGCGCTGAGGGCGGACAGAGGAGGGCTGAACCTCCATGAAGATCAAGCACATGGCTGCCGCTGCGCTGCTGCCGGCGACGATCGCAGGCTTGACGTTCGGCGCCGGCGGTGCCGCGCACGCGGCCACGCTGCACGGCGCGACCGGCGCAACCAGGCCGGAAGCGACCCGCCCCACCGACCCGCAGACAGCGGGCCGCCAGCAGGCCAACGACCGCCACTGGATCACCGTCCGCGCGGGCGAGACCCTTGCTGGCATCGCCAGGGCGCATCACATGTCCTGGGAGGCGATCTACGCGACGCCGCCGAATATGCGGCTCCTGCGCAAGCCCGGTGACCTGCGCGCCGGCGAGCGCCTGCGCATTCCGGAGAACCCGAGATTCCGCCAGGCGCAGTTCAGGATCTCCTACGCCGCCGCGCTCGAGCACGAACTTGCCGCCTTCGCGCGCGATCGCGCGCGGCCGGCCCGGTCCCGCCCGGCCATGACCCGGGACGCTCAGGCCGATCCAGAGCAGCCCTTGACGGCGGGCATGTCGGCGTTTGAGCAGTGCGTCGCGTTCCGTGAGAGCACCGACACGCCGACCGACCCGGACGGCCTGTTCGGCATCCTGCCCTCGACCTGGGCCGAACTCGGATACACCGGCACTGCAGGCCAAGCCTCCGTGGCGCTGCAGAAGATAGCGTTCAACCGCCTGTATGCCGAATACGGCGCGCAGCCGTGGGCACCATCGGACGGCTGCTAATAGACGCGCTCATCGGGTCAGGGACTCAGCCACCGGCCGGTATACCTGCAGTACCGCGTCCCAGAACGCCGGCAGGTCGATCGTGGTGGCTACTAGTGCATTGCACGCGGCCGGGCCCGCGCGGAAGTCGGTGACCGTCATCCCTGATGTCCAGCGGCCCGCGGTCTCGACCTCCACCCTGGCCGGCTGGCAGCCGAGCAGGCCGGGGCGGGCCACATGCGCGACCGCACAGAGGTCGTGCACGGCCGGAGGACCGATCCCCTCGTCGGGGTAGCCGCCAAGGCACGGGACCAGCAGCATGTCCGCGAGCGGGCCGAGTGCGCCGAGCGTGCCGAGCACCTCCTGATCGGCAAGCGCCCGCAAGGTCACGTCAAGGCCGACCATCGTGACCGTCCAGCCGGCCGAGAAAACGATCGACGCTGCCTCCGGGTCGCACGCGATGTTGAACTCGGCGGCCGGGGTGACGTTCCCGCGCGTGGCGGACCCGCCCATGATCACGAAGTCCTGCACCTCGAAGGCAATGCGCGGCTCCCGGCGCAGCGCGAGCGCGATGTTTGTCAGCGGCCCAATCGCGATGAGCGTGATCTCACCGGGTGCGGCACGCACGGTCTCGATGATGAAATCTGACGCGTGGCCCGGCTGCGGCCGCCCGGATGCCGACGGCAGCCGCGCGCCGCGAAGCCCGTCCGCGCCGTGCACGTGCTCGGCCGTGATCGGTGTCCGCAGCAGCGGCGCCGCGCTGCCAGGAGTCACCGGCACGGCGGCTCCGATGAACTCACAGACCCGCAGCGCGTTGCTTGTCGTCTTGTCGAGGCTCACGTTCCCGGCCACCGTCGTAATGCCGAGGAGCTCGAGTTCAGCGCACCCGGCCGCGTAGACGATCGCCAGGGCGTCGTCGATTCCCGGATCACAGTCGAGAATGATCTTCTTGGTCACGGGCTCCATCCAGCGCCGGCGAATTGCTCCTATAGTGGCGCAACATGAGCGATGACGCCGGCCGGGCCGTAGGGCGCGTGATCGTCGTCGGCTCAATCAACATCGATATCGTCATGCGGCTGCCTCGACTGCCAGTAGCGGGCGAGACCGTCCCCGGCGGAGTCGTCACGCGTCATCACGGTGGCAAGGGCGCCAACCAGGCGGTCGCCGCAGCTCGCGCGGGCGCGGTGGTGCACATGATCGGTGCCGTCGGCGCGCAGGATGGCCAGAATGCGCTGACTGCCCTCCGGACGGAGGGAATCGCGGTCTCCGCCGTGGCGCAATGTGACGCCCCCACCGGGCTGGCGGTAGTTCTGGTCGACGCCCGCAGCGGCGAGAACCAGATTGCAGTCGCGGCCGGGGCAAACGATCTAGTGACCGCCGCACACGTCCGCGTATCGCTCGCGGCGCTGGAGTTGCTCCCAACCGACGTTGTCGTGCTGTCGTTCGAGCTTCCCGAGGTACCACTTCGGGAGGCGGCACGCGCGGCCCGCGGCGCGGCAGCGCTGCTCGTGGTGAACCCCGCGCCCGCCAGGGAAGGCTGCGCCGACGTGCTGGCTCGGGCGGTCGCGACGCCGAATATGCCCGAGTTGGCAGCCCTGGCGACGCAGTGCGGCCTGCCGGGCGGAGTGACACCAGAGGCTGCCGCAATGGCCCTGGCCAGGCACACGGGCGGCCCGATCATCGCGACCATGGGCGCGGACGGCGCACTGCTCGCGGACGCGGCCGCGGCGGAGCACTTCGCCGGGCACCGGGTGACAGCCGTCGACACGACCGGTGCGGGGGACACGATGACCGGGGTACTGGCGGCCAGCCTCGCCCAGGGCTACGAGCTGCGCGCCAGCGTCCGGCGCGCCCTGGCCGCGGCGGCGCTGGCAGTCACGAAGCCGGGGGCGCGAGCCGGCATGCCGACGGCGGCCGAGATCGACCAGCTGATGAACTGACGGTCCGTCACCATGCGTATATCCGGCTCGGAAGCTCGCGCAGGGGGAGCTGGTCATCTTTTGAGTAGGCCAGCACGATGGTCAGATCGTCGGGATCGTGACCCTCGACCGACGTGGTGCCGCCGATGGTCCGCGTCTCCACGTAGGCCGACCGGTTCTTCAGCAGCGTTTCGGCGCGGTCCAGGTCGGCTCGGCTCGGCATCATCCACGTCACGTACTGGAGGCCGATCGCTCCGAGCGGCCGCGGGGAGCTGCCGCCGGTCGCCCGCAGCACCAGGTAACATCCGTCCCGCACGGCCAGCAGCGCAGCGGTTGTACTGCTGTCGATAACCTCAAGCCTCAGCAAGTCCCGGTAAAAGGTCACCGACCGGTCGAGGTCCCTGACGTAGATGACGACTCCACTCAGCCGAGGGCCCTGCACCATGCCGCTGGCCTCCTTCGTTGATGTAGCACACGCCAGCTAACCCGCGACGCCGCCGGGTACATGCAGTCAGCTCAGACTAGTGTTCCTGAGGGCTGCCGGATCAGTCCGGCGCGGATGTCGACGCGGACAGTCCGCGATCAGCGAGCAGCCAGGAGGTTGCCGTGCACTGGCTAAATGAGCCCGCCCGGTGGTCGGAAACGAATGGTGAGCTGGCGGTCATGGCCGATCCGGGGACGGACTTCTGGCGCACCACCGGGTACGGCTACGTCCGCGACACCGGCCACCTGTACGGCGAGCGGGTCGATGGCGAGTTCGATCTGTCCGTGCGCGTGCGCGGCGCGTACAGCGCGCAGTACGACCAGGCCGGAGCGATGATCAGGGTCGACGATCGGCGGTGGCTCAAGGCTGGAGTCGAGTACGTCGACGGCAGGATGCGGCTGAGCACGGTCGTGACGCTCGAGTACTCAAGCTGGGCCGTCGGCGAGCTCCCGCACGGCACGACCGAGATCGGCCTGCACCTGGCCAGACGCGGCGACTCGGTGGAGGTCAGGTACACGGCCGACGGCGGCGATCCCGGCGAGCTAGCGGCGGTGGTGTACGTGCCACCGGGTGAGACGGTCCTCGCCGGCGCGATGTGCGCCGCGCCCGAAGGCGCGGGCTTCCAGGCGTGGTTCCGTGACCTGGCAGTGGTGAGCCGGCCGCGCTAGCGAGCTGACCTCAGGCAGCCGCGGACTTGAGCGCCAGCAGCGCGACGTGCAGCGACAGCCGGGACTCGGCGGGCTCGAGGTCAACGCCGAGTACGTCCTCAATCTGGCGTAGCCGCTCGTACATGGTGGGCCGGGCCAGATGCGCCTGCTTGGCGGCCTCGGCCTTGTTGCCTCCGGCCGACAGGTAGGCGGTGAGCGCGGCCAGCAGCTGAGTGCCGCTGGCGTCGTCGTGCATCAGCAGCGGGCCGAGTTCCCGCTCGGCGAAGGCCAGCAGCCGCGGATCCTCGCGCAGCAGGTGCAGCAGGCCCCGTAGCCGCAGGTCCGGCAGCCGGTAGAACGGCAGGCCCGAGCCGTTCCCGGCGGCGGCCTCGGCGACGTGCTCGGCCTCAAGGAACGAGCGGTGCACGCCCCCGACCGAGTCGACCGACGATCCGGCGCCGATCACGTCCTGCTCCGACAAGCGGGGCCGCAGCTGCTCGGCCAGCCGGGTGAGCGCAGCTTCGGCGTCGGACCTGGGCGGCAGCGCGAGCAGGGCGGCGATCCGGTTGTCGTCCAGCGAGCCGACGAGGGCAGGCACTCGCTGCCGCCGGCAGACCGCCGCCAGCGTGTCTGCGACTTCCGCCGCCCTGGCCTGGGCTTCCAGGCCGGACGACGTTGCGGCCAGCCGGACCACGACGGTCACGAGGCAGCGGCCGGTGACCGGGACGCCGAGTGCCCTGGCCCTGGCCTCCGCCTCGGACTGGTCGGCGTAGCCATGTCCGAGAAAGGCGGACAGGATCGTCCGGTGGGCCTGCCGTTCCAGGCTCTCCTGCTGGTGGTCGAGCAGCCGGCCGAGCGCGAGCGTGGTCGCGGCGCGCTCGATCAGGGTCACATCGCCAGGGGCGGGCGCCATCGCCCCAGCGCGAATCAGGATCAGCCTGCCCCAGTCCTCGCCCCGGGCGCCGACGCCGGTGACCAGCCAGCCCGAGGCGGCGTCATAGCCAGTACGGCCGGGGACGCGGACCGCCCGTGAGCGCGCGGCGAACCCGGCCAGCAGCGTGGCCGCGTCCTGGCTGCCGGGCGCGCAGGCCAGGACGTGATGCGCCAGGTTCTCCAGGATGACGGGACAGCCGGCCAGGCTGGCGGCCTGGGCGACCACCTCATCGGCGGCCGCGCCGGACACGGCCAGCTCGGTGAACACCTGATGGAGCCGCTCGGCCGAGCGGAGCTCGGCCAGCTGCGCGTCAATGATCAGGGCGTGCACAGCCTCGGTGATCTCGATGAACTGAGTCTCCCGCCCCAGCACGATGAGCGGCAGCTGATGATCGGTGGCCGCGCTGACCAGCGCGGATGGCAGACTCCGGGAATACCGGGAGCCCAGCTCCACCGCCAGGGCGCTCACGCCGACCGCGGCGAGCTCGGCCACGTAGTGCTGGAGCCCGGCCGTGTCGTCGGGCAGGGCGATACCCGTGGAAAGCACGAGCTCGCCGCCGCGGAGGAGGTGAGCGGCCCTGGTCAGCTCGATCACATGCACCCAGCGGACCGGGGCGTCCAGCCTGTCAGCGCCCGCCAGGACTCGCGGCGCCCCGCTGCGGACCGGATCCAAAGCGAGCACCTCGGCGACCGTTGGCAGCATCGTGCCTCCTCCCCGAACACGGCGTAAAGCCGGACCGCCGGTTAGCTTACAGTCCGTCGACCGCGATACTGGCTATACACGGTGTAGTGGGGAGCCCGTCGTTCCCTTACAAAATGTATCTTGGCATGGGCCTGGCCTGGCGACACACTGGGCGCAGGGGAGAGCATGGTACAGCGGCGCATGGCCGCAACCGGAAGGCAGACAGGGTCATGGATCAGTACCGCACGCACTGGATTAGCGGCAAGCCGTGGACCGGAGAGGCGGCGGCCCGCGGTGACATCTACAACCCCGCCACCGGCAGGGTCACGGGGACCGTCGACTTCGCCGGCGCGGCCGAGGTGGGCGCGGCCGTGGCGGCCGCCGAAGAGGCGCTGCCCGGCTGGCGGGAAACGTCGCTGGTCAAACGGGCCAGCGTGATGTTCGCGTTCCGTGATCTGGTGCGCTCGCGCCAGGCCGAGCTGGCGGCGATCATCACCGCCGAGCACGGCAAGGTGCGGTCGGACGCGGCCGGGGAGGTCGCCAGGGGCCTGGAAGTGGTGGACTTCGCGTGCGGC
>JASIBJ010000004.1 GCA_030045215.1 Streptosporangiaceae bacterium
CCAAGCCGGGCGAGCGGGCTGCGGCCGACGCGCGCCCGTGGTTCGAAGTCCGTCGTTCCGCGCACCTGTCCGCGGGCCAGCGGCACTGCGGATGCCTGGAGGAGATCCTGTACCGCGACTGGGCGAAGGACGCGTCCCCGCCTGCCGCGACGGTTACGGCCATCGACCGGCTCGCGGACCTGCCTCAGCTGATCAAGGAGAAGCTGGTCGCCGGGCTGGACGCCATCTACGTCGGCTCCGGCGGCGTTCCTGACCTGGACGACATGGGTGAGCTGAAGGGTGTGGCGCTTCCGTCGGGCCGCGCGACCTGGGATGCCTGCGCCGGTGCGTACGGGGACCGGAAGATTGTCGTCGGTTCGCGGCCGTCACCGACGCCGGACGTTATGTGTCACGAGATTGGCCACGCTCTCGATGACATCGATGGATCGGACGGCTGCTGGCAGTCAGACTCAAACGAGTTCTGCCGGCTATACGAGCGCTGCCTGCCGCGGATGGCCAGCGAGTTCCACCGGCAGCCGGGCGCCCTGGGCAAGCGGGAGTTCTTCGCCGACTCTTTCGCCGCGATCGCGTCGGGGCAGCGGCCGGCTCTGGTTCATATGCTGAGCGGCGACACAAGGGCTGCCCTGGACGTAATGCTTTACTTCAACGTGCGATACGGCATCTGAAGAGGTCGATGCTGCGATGTTCGTGATCCGCCTAGCCAACGGGAATCTGCTGGTGCCCGACTCCGCCATCAGCGGGGACGGAAGGATGCTGGGCGATGCCTACGTGGAGATCGGCCCGGAGGACGTCGCGTACGAGCGGCTTGCGGCCGAGGCCGTGACCCAGGAGGAGTACGAGCAGCGACGGCGTGAGTGGCGCGAGGGTGACGAGCAGCTGCGGCGCGAGTTCCTCGACTACCTGGCGCGGCATGGTGCCGATGGCGGCTGGCGCGAGTAACGCTCGGCGCTCCGGGTGCCGTGACGAGTTTTACGCTAGATTTCCCGTTTTGCTGCGGCGAGAACGTCATGGTGAGGTCGTACATCGTGGTGAGATCGGCTTGTGATGACTGCCGACGCTCCGCCTCTGCTGATCCTGGCCGGAGTGAGCCGCAGCTACGGTCAGCTGCAGGCGCTTAAGCCGGTCGACCTAGCGGTGGCGTTGGGGCGGTGCGTCGCGCTGCTGGGCGTCAACGGTTCGGGCAAGTCCACCCTGTTGCGCATCGCGGCCGGACGGGACGCCCCGACCACCGGACAGGTGCGCTATGGCGGCGTCACGTTGCACGAGGACGACCTGGTCGCACGCACCGAGATCGCCGTGGCCGGTGATGTCTCGAGCACGTATCCGGACTTGACCGTCCGTGAGCACCTCATGCTGGTCGCGGTAGCCCACGGAGCTGGCGCTCGGGCGCCATCCGTCGTCGACGGCGCGCTCGCGGAGTGCCGACTGGCCGATCATGGCGATGCTCTGCCCGGCTCGTTGTCGAGCGGGCAGCGGCAGGCTCTCCAGCTAGCGGCTGTCCTCGTGCGGCCCAGGCGCCTCCTGATCCTCGACGAGCCTGAGCAGCGGCTAGACCCCGGCGCCCGGCAGTGGCTGGCCGACCTGCTGGTGGTGCAGAAGGCGGCAGGCGCGGCTCTGCTGATCGCGACTCACCACCTTGAGCTGGCCGAGGCCATTGCCGACGAGGTCATCGTGCTCGAAGACGGCCGGGTCATCGCCCGCGGCGCACCTCGGGAAGCGCTCGGCAGTCTCCGGTGAGCACGTGATGGCCACGCAGTCCGCAGTCGCGGTGCCGGACACCACCGAGGAGACGCTGGGGCTGTTGCGCTCGTTGCGCCGGGGGCGGGCCCGCGCCCAGGCGGCCAACGTCGCGTTCTGGCTCTACGTGCTGGCCCTGGTGGTCCTCGTATACGCGGGCTGGCTGGTCGAGGCGATCGTCCATGCGTTCAGGCACCGGCCGCCGCCGGGGGCACTGACACCGGAGTTGCTGCGCGCGGCACCGGCCGGCCTGTGCGCGCTCGCACTGCTCGTCCTGATGTCCGTTCTCTGGGATGCGCGCTGGCGCGGGCCGGTCATGGTCGCGCAGCCGACGGCCGACTGGCTCCTTGACACTCCAGTCCGCCGCGGCCGCCTGCTGCGCCCGCGCTTCCGATTCGCAGCGCTGACGTCGGCGCTAGCTGGCGCCATAGCCGGACTCGTCCCGGCGATCCTGCTGCTGGCAGCCGGGCTCGGCGGCAGCGCCGGCCAGTCGCTTCGGCTTGCGGCCGCCGCGATGCTGAGCACCGGGCTGCTGGCCGCTCTCGGCACCGGCGCCGCGGCCTGGACCGAGGCGCATCCGAGCGCCCGCGGACCTCGGGCGGCGACCACGGCTATCGCAACGGCCGCGGTGGCGTTGGCCGGGCTCGCCGCTCTCACCGCCGAGGTCCGGGTGCCAGCGGCCGTCGGAACCGTCCTGCTGTGGTCGGGACCATGGGGATGGGCCTCCCAGGGTCCGGTGGCGCTGGCCGGTGGCAGCGCACCGTTGTGGCCACTCGCGACCGGCCTACTCGCGGCCGCGGCATTCGGCCTGGTCGTGGCCGGTGACCGCGCGGCGGCCGAGGTCCCGGCAGCGGCACTGCGAGCGCGGGCACGCACCATCGGCCAGATGTCCGCCGCAGTGCTGAACCTGGACGCGCGCCGCGTGACCACGGCGTATCGCGGTGCCGTAGGCACCTACGGGCGGGTCAGGCTCGCAATCGGCGTGCCGCTTCGGCGCTGGCTCGTGCTGCCGTGGCGTGACCTCACCGCCCTGGTACGCGCGCCGTCGAGACTGGCGTGGTCGGCGCTGCTCTCGTTCGGGGCGGTCGGCCTGGGTGCGCTGGCGGTGC
>JASIBJ010000541.1 GCA_030045215.1 Streptosporangiaceae bacterium
CGGCCAGGTCGCGGGGCCTCGGATCTTCACCGCCGGCCAGGGGCTGGTCTGCACGGGTGGCCACGGGCACGAGGGTGGCGACACCCTGGAGTGCGATGGAGCCGACGGCTTCCGGCGCGGCGTCCGGACGCAGATTAAGGCCGGTGCCGACTTGATCAAGGTCATGATCTCCGGCGGCATCGCCGGCCAGCACGAGCAAATCGACACCAGGCAGCTCACCGGCGATGAGATGGCCGCGGTCATGGAGACCGCGCACGACTGGGGCCGCAAGGTTACGGCCCACGCCGGACCGGCGCCGGTCATCGACGATGCGGTCAGGCTGGGGCTCGACTGCGTCGAGCATGGTTACGAGCTGACCGAGCCGGTGGCCGAGCTGATGGCCGAGCGCGGCACCTGCCTCGTCCCGACGCTGGTGGTGACGCGCTGCGGGGAATTCTTCGATGAGCTCGGCGTGCCGCGATGGATGCAGCAGCGGTCGCTCGATGCCGGGCCGCGCCATGAGCGGAGCTTCAAACTGGCCCTCAAGACCGGAGTTCCGGTGATGCTCGGCAGCGACATGCCGCCGTTCTGGCACTTCGAGGGCACCAGCGCGACGGTTCGCGAGCTTGAGTACATGGCTGGGTTCGGCCTCGCAGCGCTAGCGGCTCTGCGGGCGGCGACGGTCGCACCGGCTCGGTGGCTGGGCGCGGACGACGACTTCGGGACGGTGCAGGCGGGGCGCTTGGCTGACCTGATTGCGATGGACGAGGACCCGTCTCGCGACGTGTCCGCGCTGCGTACCTTGCGATGGGTGATGAAGGACGGCCAGGTCGTGCGCGACGACCGGCGGGGTCTTTGATGGTGCGGTTGCAAGCCTTCGGCCCGGTGCGGGCAAGATCGTCGTACGTCCTCAGGGAGGCGCGTCATGACCGGTGATTCCCGGCCAGCGGAGGCCGAGACCGATATGGAGTTGTTCGATCTGAGGGTCACGGTCGACCGCATCGAGGGCCGCTCGGTCTGCGGGATGCGCGTAGGTGACTACTTCGACCTGGTCAACAGCTCCGAGCTCCGGCTCCCGGCTAACCGCCACTTCTGCATCTACGCATTGCAGGCCGTGCTCCCGCTGCTTCCGGCCAAGCAACGGCGGCTCCCGGCGGGAGACTGGCTGGAACGTGACTCGCTCGTTTGCTGTCCCGATCCGGAAGAAGGACTGGTCATGCGCATCGAGCGCACCGGTGTCTGCCGGCTGAACTCGCGCGACCTCACGTGACCAGGCGCGCCGAGGTAGGCCTCGGTCTGCAGGCGGACAAGCGCGACGGAGATTACGCTGCCCTTGCCGTGCTGGCTGAGGAGCGCGGCTTCGACGTGCTCAGCGTGTATGGCGACTTGCTGTTCCAGCCCCCGATCTATCCGCTGCTGGAGATGGCGCGGGCCACATCTCGGGTCCGGCTCGGCGCGGCGTGCTGGAATCCCTACACGCTGCATCCGTATGAGATCGCCGGACAAGTCGCGGCTCTCCAGCAGGCGTCTGGCGGCCGCGCCTACCTTGGCCTCGCCCGAGGCGCCTGGCTCTCCGCAATCGGCCTCAACCAGGACCGGCCGGTCACTCACCTGCGCGAGGCGGTGCAGGTGGTGCGGGCTCTGCTGCGTGGTGACGCCCGGGGAGTGGACGGATCGGTGTTCCGACTTGCCGCCGGCACCCGGCTTCGTTACCCCCTGCCGCCCGTGCAGCCGCCGCTGCTCATCGGCACGTGGGGGCCGGCCACCGCGGCAATGGCGGGCGAGCTCGCCGACGAAGTGAAGATCGGCGGCACCGTGAACCCCGCGATGATCGGGGTGATGCGGCAGCGCCTTGGTCCAGGTCTTGCGGCGGCAGGCCGCGACGCCGATGACGTCGGGGTGGTCGTCGGAGCCGTCACTGTCGTGGACAGTGACGGGGCCACGGCACGAGCTCGGGCGCGGACCGAGGTGGCGATGTACCTGGCTGTCGTCGGCGGGCTCGACACCACGTTGCGACTTCCGCCGGAGCTGGTGGCCAGGGTCAGCCAGCACGTGGACGCCGGCGAGCACGAGCGGGCCGGGAAGCTCATTCCCGACGACGTGCTCGACATGTTCGCGTTCTCCGGCAGCCCGGATCAGGTGGCAGCTCAGGCCCAGAAGCTGATCGACGCTGGCGCCAGCAGGGTCGAGTTCGGTACGCCGCATGGTCTGACCGACCGCTCAGGGATCGACCTGCTCGGCCGCGCCGTCCTACCGGCGTTGAGTCTTCGTGGCTAAACCGAAGCCATTGCGCAGCCTTCCGTTAACCCTTGGCTCTTGACACTTATTTCACCGGCTGGCTACGGTACGAACGAATGCTCAATATGCGAACATATTGTCGCAGGAGATGCGTTGTTCTGCCCTTTGGCGGAATCGACGCAGCGGCGGCGGTCTGTTCCGCGGCTGACAGCCAGGCGCAAGTGCGGTGGCCGATGCGGCTGCGCTCTGCGCGTTCGTGCCGAGCGCAGCATTAGTACGTGCCAGCTTAAGAGTCAGTTGAGGAAAAGAGGAAAGCGGATAATGCGATCAGTCCGTGCCTCGCGAGCCTTCGCGATCCTGGGTACCGTCGTCACGCTGGCAGGCGTGGCCGCGTGCTCATCAACCACCGCCCCCAGCACCAGCACGAGCAGTACGGGCACCCCCCGCTACGGCGGCACCCTGTACATGCTCGGGACCGGCGATATCGACTACATGGACCCGAACATCTCGTACTACACCGTGGGTTACGAGAACCTGCGGATGTGGAACCGCCCGCTGATGAACTACCCGGCAATCCCGGGCAAGACCACCGACCTGGAGCCCGACCTGGCTGCGGCACCGCCCGTGGTCAGCGATGGCGGCCTGGAGTACAGCTTCACAATCCGCTCGGGCGTGGACTGGAACACCTCGCCGCCCCGCCAGGTCGTCGCGGCGGACGTGGTCCGCGGCCTCGAACGCGCCTGCAACCCGGTCAAGCCGTCAGGGGCACTGCCCGACTACGAGCCCCTGATCGTAGGGATGACCTCGTTCTGCAACGCGTTCGAGAAGGTATCGCCGACGGTGTCGGCGATCGACGCCTTCATCAAGACGCACTCGATCTCCGGCGCCTACGTGGACCCGAGCAACCCGCTGACGGTGATCTTCAAGCTGATCCACCCGGCCACGTACTTCCCCGCCCTGACGACCCTGGGCGGTCTGCTGCCGGCGCCGGTCGAGTACCTGAACTACCTGCCGGCCAGCGCGCAGCTGGCCCAGCACACGATCTCGGACGGACCGTATGAGGTGCAGTCCTATGTGCCCGGCCGGAGCATCGTCTACGTGCGCAACCCGGTCTGGAAGGCTTCCACCGACCCGATCATCAAGGCCTACGTCAACAAGATCGTGGTCAACGAGACCGTCAGCCCTCAGACCGTGCAGGAAGAGCTGCAGGCCAACTCGCCGACTGCCGACCTGTACTGGGGCGACACCCAGGTGCCTGCGCCCGACGTCCCGGCCCTTACCGCCGCACACAATCCCGGCCTGATCCTCGGCCCGACCGATGGCCTCGACCCGTTCCTCATCTTCAACTTCGCCGACCCGAACGATGGCGGCGCGATGAAGAACCTGGCGGTGCGGCAGGCCATCTCGTACGCGATCGACCGCGCCGCGCTCATTCAGGATGCCGGCGGCGGCGTGCTCGCAGCCACGCAGACCCAGGTACTTCCGCCCGACGCGCTCGGGTACACGAACTTCACCGACTACGCCTACGACCCGGCGAAGGCGAAGGCGGTCCTGGGCTCCAAGCACTACTCGTTCAAGCTGCTCTACCAGGCCGACGACCCGGTGCAGGCGAAGATCTTCCAGAGCATCCAGTACGAGCTCTCCCAGGTCGGCGTCACCGTCTCCGGCGTCGGCGTCCCGACGGCCGACATCTACACCAAGTACCTGTTCGTGCCGAGTGACGCCAGGACCGGGGTCTGGGACATGGCCCTCGACCAGTGGTACCCGGACTGGTACGGCAACAACGCGGTCAACTACTTCTATCCGATCTTCGACTCCGCCTCGGAGGCACCGGCCGGCGCCAACATGAACCTGTTCGACAACGCCCAGGTGAACGCGCTGATCTCGGCCGGCTCGGACGCGACCAACACCGCCCAGGCAGCGAGCGACTGGACGGCGGCTGATCACCTGATCATGAGTCAGGCTGCCGTCTATCCCATCGACCTGGTGGACTTCGCCACCTTCCATTCCAGCGACGTTCACAATGCGGTGTTCGTCCCGGTGATCCAGGCGATCGATCCGACGAACGTCTGGCTCTCGAGCTGACATTGCGGTGACGAGGGCACACGGCTTCCGGGCAAGCCGTGTGCCCTGGCGCTCAAGCTGACCGGAAGGCAATTCGTGCCGCTGTTCGAAGTCGACAACCTGTGGGTTCGTTTTAACACCCCCGACGGCGTCGTCCAGGCCGTCCGGGGTGTCTCCTTTGCGGTTGAGCCGGGCGAGACGCTCGGCATCGTCGGGGAGTCGGGCTCGGGCAAGACCCTGGCCACTCAGGCGGCTTTCGGCCTGGCCGCCGGGGCGCGGGTTGAGGGCCGCGCCGTGTTCGACCGGCGGGACCTGCTGGAGATGACAGTCCGGGAACGGCGGGAGATCCTCGGCGCGCAAGTCGGGATGGTTTTCCAGAACCCCCTGTCCAGTCTTCACCCCATGTACCGGGTGGGCTGGCAGCTCAGCGAGGCCATCCGTACCCACGACCGGTCCATGTCCAAGCGCGCCGCGCACGCGCGGGTCGTGGAACTGCTCGGCCTGGTCGGGATCCCGCAGCCAGCGCGTCGAGTCGACGACTTTCCGCACCAGTTCTCCGGCGGGATGCGCCAGCGGGCGATGATCGCCATGGCGATCGCGCTCGGCCCCGCGCTGCTGATCGCGGACGAGCCCACCACCGCCGTGGATGTCACGATCCAGGCTCAGATCCTTCAGGTCCTCAAGGATCTGAGGGGGGAGCTGGGCATCGCGATCGTGATGATCACCCATGACCTCGGGGTGATCGCCCAGCTCGCCGACCGGGTGGTCGTGCTCTACGCCGGCAGGGTGATGGAGCAGGGGTCCGTGCGCGACCTGTTCTACGACCATCACCATCCCTACACCGAAGGGCTGCTGCGGTCGCTGCCCGCGGCTGACATCGGGCGGGGGCACCTTGTCCCCATCGAGGGCCAGCCGCCGAGCCCGATCGATCCTGCACCTGGCTGCCCCTTCGCTCCCCGGTGCCGGTACCGCATGGAGATATGCGTCCGCGAGCAGCCCCGGCTGGAGCCGGTACCCGGGAATCCGGGGCACGACTCGGCCTGCTTCCTGCCGAAGGACCGCAGGCTGAATGACCGCCTCACGGTCGAGGCTGCGAAGGGGGACGACAGTGGCTGATACTACGGACGAGGTACTCAGCCCTGCTGAGGACACAGCGGCGGTCGTCGCACCTGAGGAGAGAACCGACGATCCCCTGCTGCGCCTGGACGACGTGGTGAAGCACTTCCCGGTCCGGTCCGGCGCACGGTTCGGGCGTCAGGGCCGGGAGGTCGTGCGCGCAGTCGACCACGTCAGCCTCGACCTGCACCGGGGCGAGACGCTGGGGCTGGTCGGCGAGACCGGCTGCGGGAAGTCCACGCTCGGCCGGGTGGCCATTCGCCTGCTCGATCTCACGTCCGGCAGCGTGACCTTCGACGGCGCCGATCTCTCGAGAATGCGGGACGGGCGGCTGCTGCCCTACCGGCAGCAAATGCAGATGATCTTCCAGGATCCGTATAGCTCGCTGAACGGTCGGCGACGGGTCGGCTCGATCATCGGCGACCCGTTCGCCATCCACGGCGTGGAGTCGCGGTCGGCCCGGCGCCAGTCGGTCCAGGAGCTGATGGAACTAGTCGGGCTGAACCCCGAGCACTACAACCGGTTCCCCTCCGAGTTCTCCGGCGGCCAGCGCCAGCGCATCGGCGTCGCCCGGGCGCTGGCGCTGCATCCGAAGCTCATCGTCTGCGATGAGCCGGTCTCAGCCCTAGACGTGAGCATCCAGGCCCAGATCGTCAACCTGCTGGCCGGCCTGCAGCGCGAATTCGGGCTTACCTACCTGTTCATCTCCCACGATCTGTCAGTGGTCCGTCACCTCTGCGACCGCATCGCCGTGATGTACCTAGGCCAGATCGTCGAGATCGGACCCGTCGGCGAGGTCGGCGTCAACCCCCGGCATCCGTACACGGCCGCCCTGCTGTCCGCCGTGCCCGTCCCCGACCCCGACGAGGCCGCGCGGGCGGCACCCGTGGTGCTGCGCGGTGACCTGCCGTCGCCGATCGATCCGCCCTCCGGCTGCCGGTTTCACCCGCGCTGCCCGCGGGCGCAGGACCTATGCCGGGTCGAGGCTCCGACCCTCCAGATACGCCTAGGCCCGGACGCCGGGCACCTGGCCGCCTGTCACTTCCCGCTCGCGAACGGCGAGCGTCTCGACGGAGCGCAAAGCCCGTCCTCCGACCGGGAAACAGCTCTCCTGGTCGCGTCGTTGCGGCAGTCGGCGCAGGCGCTGGTCGAGGAACTTGAGGCAGCTCCGGACCTGCCGGCGGACCTGGCTACGGAGGTCCTCAGTCCTGACGGTCAGACCACTGAGCCTCCCGACGCTGAGTCGGTGGTGCCCCTGCCAGGTCAGCCCGAGCCGGCGCCGGTCCGCAAGGTTCAGATGCGCAGCCCCTGGTCCCTGGCCTTCGCGCGGCTGCGACGGGACCGGGCCTCCATCATCGCTGCCGGGGTGATCGTCGCGATCGCGCTGTTCGCCATTCTGGCCCCGGTCATCGCCCATCTGACCGGGCACGGGGTCCTCGAGCAGTTCCCGACGATCGGCCTGACCCCCGACGGCCTGCCCAAGCCGCCCTCAGGGACGTTCCTGCTCGGCACCGACGACCTCGGGCGGGACCTGCTGGTCCGGCTCGCCTACGGGGCGCAGATCTCGCTGATGGTCGGGGTCCTGGCCACGGCGCTCACCGTCATTGTCGGGGCGGTCGTCGGCCTGGTCTCCGGCTACTTCGTCGGCGTGGTCGACACCATCTTCGCCCGCGTCATGGACGTGATGCTGGCAATCCCCTTCCTCCTGTTCGCGATATCGCTCGCGTCGGTGGTCACGGTCACGCCGCTGCACTTCGGGCCGGTGACGCTCGGGCCGGGGATCTCGATCGTGGTGATCGTGATCGGCATCTTCAGCTGGGCGACCGTGGCGAGAATTGTGCGCGGCCAGGTGATCGCGATCCGCAACCGGGAGTTCGTGGAGGCAGCGCGCGCTCTGGGGGCGCGGTCCTGGCGGATCATCGTCATCGATGTCCTGCCGAACGTGATGCCGACGATCATCGTCTACACGACGCTGCTCATCCCGGTGAGCATCGTCAGCGAGGCTGCTCTCTCCTACCTGGGCGTCGGCGTTCAGGCACCGACAGCGGACTGGGGGGCGATGATCGCCGACGCGCAGAGCTACTACCAGCAGGCGTGGTGGTACCTTACCTTCCCGAGCGTGGCGCTGATCCTGACCACGCTCGCCTTCAACATTCTCGGGGACGGCATCCGTGATGCCATCGACCCCCGCGGGACCGACCTCCGGGGCTGAGTGACAGATGATCCGTTTCCTAGCCCGCCGCATCGCCCTCGGGGTGCTCGTGATGTGGTGCGTCACGGTCGTGGTCTTTCTGATCTTCTATGTCGGGCCTGGACCCGCCGACGTGGCCCGGACCCTGGCTGGTCATGAAGCGCCGCCCTCGACGGTCGCGCTTATCGCGAAGCGCCTGCTGCTTGACCGGCCCTGGTACGTCCAGTACGGGCATTTCCTGACCCAGCTGCTGCACGGGAACCTTGGCTACGACTACTACGACAACGAGTCGGTCAACACCATCGTCGGCCAGGCCTTCCCGGTCACGCTGTCCCTGATCATCGGGGCTGCGCCGCTGTGGCTCCTCATGGGCATCTTCTCGGGTGTCTACTCGGCCGTCCGGCCCCGGTCCCTCGGCGACCGGAGCTTCACCGGCATCGCGCTGCTGTTCTACTCGACCCCGACTTTCGTCCTCGGCGTGCTGCTCATACTCCTTCTCTACTACGAACTGACGGTGCACGGCGTGTCCATTTTCCCTGCCCCTGGGTGGGTCCCGTTCTCGCAGAGCCCCTTGGGGTGGTTCCATACCCTGATCCTGCCCTGGCTGACGCTCGCCCTTGTGCTGGCGGCCGCCTATACGCGGCTGACCCGCGCCTCCATGCTCGATGTGCTCGGCGAGGACTATGTCCGTACGGCCCGGGCCAAGGGCGTGCCCGAGCGGCGGGTTATCTTCCGGCATGCCCTGCGCGCGGCGCTGACGCCTATCGTCACGCAGGCGGGTATCGATATCGGCGTGCTGTTCGGGGGAGCGGTGATCACCGAGCAGGTCTTCAACCTGCCCGGCCTCGGCTGGACTGCGGTGCATGCCATCCAGGAGCAGAACCTGCCGGTCATCATCGGCGTCGTCATTGTCGCTTCGGCCGGGGTTGTAGTGGCGAACCTCATTGTGGACATCCTGTACGCGGCCCTCGACCCCAGGGTTCGACTCCACTGACCTCGCGGCGAGCCCGAGCAGTATCGGACGCCGCAGCAACCGGTGCGCAGGGCGTGTCGGCTTGCCGGACCGCATGTCCGGCAACGCAGTGCATTAACCCCGAAGTTCCGCCCGGCGGCAAGAAATCATTACCGTAATGTTTGCGGGATATCTTACAAATGTTTCATCAGCCGTCTGAATCCTAGCGGTGATTAGTCCGTGCTACCTACTGGGATCATCGGCCCGAGGGAGTTGGCAATGCGTCATATCAGGTCCTTAGCTGCGATTATCGTTACGGCGGGCGTGGCCGTGCTCTATACGGCACAGCCGGCGCTCGCGCAGAGCTGGACGATCGTGTCCGCGCCGCCGACCGGAGAGAACGGGCAGCTGGCCGGGGTCAGCGCGGTGTCAAACACCGACGCGTGGGCGGTCGGCAGTACGAACGCCGAACTCAACGGCGTCGGCGCGAAGCCGTTGATCGACAGCTGGAATGGCACCAGCTGGACCCAGGTAGCCACGCCGACCACACCGGGGAATACGGCGAGCCTCGACGCGGTCAGCGCCAGCAGCGCCACCGATGCCTGGGCGGTCGGGCACACGCAGGTGAACAGGGAGGATTTCGCGCCCCTGGGCCTGCACTGGAACGGTACCTCGTGGTCGGTCTCCTCCAGTTTCGCGACTGCGCTGGCCGGCCAGATCGCGGATGGTGTAGCTGACATCAGCAGCACCGCCGCGTACGCGATCGGCGGCGGGCTGGGCAGCGCGGACACCGGCCTGGTCGCGGGGTGGAACGGCTCGACGTGGAGCCGGATCGCGGTGCCGCTGCCGAGCGGCGCGGGGCCGACCAGCACCCTGAACGCGATTTCCGCGAGCGGCCCTGACGACGTGTGGATCGTCGGGACCTACGAACTCAGCTCAACAGATCTCAGAAGCGAGACCTACTCGCTGCACTGGAACGGGAGCACCTGGAGCGTGGTGCCGATGCCGCTCAACCCCAGTTCCAACATCGAAGCCTATTACCAGCTCAACGCCATCCAGGTGAATAGCCCGACCGATGTCTGGGCCGTGGGCTCTTCGGACGTGGTCAACGCCACCACCGGCGCCACCTCCGCCACCGCGCTCATCGAGCACTGGAACGGCACTGCTTGGAGCATCGTTTCCAGCCCCTCGCCGGGTTCGGGCTCCGCCCTGTACGGAGTGACCACCAGCAACGCCGCCAGCGACGTGTGGGCGGTCGGCGCGTACACGCCAGCCGGCACGACGGAGACGCAGACCCTCACCATGAACTGGAACGGCACCGAGTGGACGCAGGTCGCTAGCCCGGACAACGGCAACCCGAACGTGCTGCTTTCGACGTCCACCATCCCCGGCGCGAGCATCGTCTGGGCTGTCGGAACCAGCGGCGCGTGCTGCACGGAGAACCCGCTGGTCCTGCAGAACGGCTAGCAGAGCGGTACCCCGAGGTCGCGCCCGTCAGCCGGACGGGCGCGACCTTGAGGCCCACTGGCGTTCGCGTCTGCTGGTGTGCCCGGCATTGTGGAGGATCCCGATGGCGAGCAGATCGTGGCTGCCAGGTGATCTGGCTACCTCCACCCGTGCCTGTTCGGGTATCGCCTACGACCGTGCCGGCCCGGAGGGCGGCTCGGCTATTTGTACCTGAATCTGGCGGTGCTGGCGCTGCGCCCGGTGCCGGTGAAGAAGCTCTCGGCGGTTTCGACGGTCATCAGGACCCGGCCCTTGCCGGGCGGCGAGGTGGCGTTCAGCGCAATGGTTGAGCCGCAGTACAGGAAGGTCGGTATCTGCGCGAACGACCTGGCCTTGGCCTTGCCGAAGTACACCTCCAGGGTGCAGCCGAGGTTCTGCCCGCGGATGGTCACCTTCGTGCCGCCCTTGGCCGGTCCTGACCTCGGCGACACCGAGGTGACCGTCGGGTTGCCCGGTGGATATACGTACAGGTGGCTTGCGGGCGGGCTCGAGCTGCAGCCAGTCACGGTGCAGAGCTGGACGCTGACCAGCGCCGGGTTCTGCGCGACCGTCTGGGTGGTCAGGCCGGTGTTGCCGTGCACGGCGAACGTGTACTGCGTGCCGTTCGAGACGGCCGTCCCTACGCCGTTGAACTCGACCGGGGCAATTAGCTGGTCCGCGAATCCGCGGCCGCGGACCCGGATCGGCGCGCCGCCGGTGTCCGGCGCGCCGTAGGTGCCATCGAGGTTCCTGCGGTTGGCTGTGTTCACCACGCCGGTGACCTTGGGTATGCCCGCGTAGGTAGCGCTGACCGGCGTCGACTGCCCGCCGGGCGTCTTGATGCTGAACGGGATGCGATACACGCCGGTCGTGTACGCCTGGCTCGGCGCGACGAGCTGCATCTCGGTGCCGGTGAGGAATACGTAGCTGGTGTCCATCGAGTTCTCAACAGCAGGGTTGCCGAAGTCGGCCCAGTCGATGCCCAGCGGGTCGAATCCCCTGCCGTGGACGGTCACCACGGTGCCGCCCGTCTCGCTGGCCAGGTTCGCTGCCCCGGCCGATGTGGAGATCGAGGTCACCGCTGGCGCCGGAACGTAGTCGTACTCGGTCGGCGCCTGCATAGTCTCGCAGTTACAGCCGGCTGGTGGCACGAGCACGCCGAGGTTATTGATGTCGACCGCGCCCTCGGCTGGCGGCAGGATTCGCCCCGTTGCGCTCGTGCCATGCGGGTTGGTGACCTGGACCTGCACCTGGCAGATGTCGTTGGAAGCGTTCTCCCCGGCGTACGCGCCGGTTTTGGGCAGCGGTGCGCAGGCGGTGCCTGCCGAGAACGGCGACGGCGTCGCGGTGATGCGGTTCGCGCTGTTCACTGTGAAGCTGGCCGCGGCGACGCCGCCGAAGGTGACAGACGTCGCCCCCGTGAAGCCTGAGCCGAGGATCGTCACCGGCGCCGGCGCGGACTCCGAGCCCGAGGTGGCCACCACGCCGGTGACGCTCGGGACGACGCTGGCCCAGTGAGTGTCCACGTACTCGAACCGCGAGCCCGAGCCGGCCGCGCTGGACACGTCACCGTTGACCGTCACGATCACCTGGGCCGGCCCGGCGCCGTCCTGCGGCGCTGGCGCGGACGGCGGCCGCACGGCGCTGGCCGGGGGCATGGTCGCGACGATGGTCGTGGCGCTCCGGACGGCGAACTGGCCCGGCAGCAGCTGCGCGGCACCGACCTCGATCGAGGCGACATCCGGCTTGGCACCGGAGGTGAATCCGGAGCCGGTGATGACGACGCGCTGGCGACCCGAGGTCGATCCGATGGCCGGGGTGAGTGCGGTGACGACCGGTCGGCCTGGCCGGCTTGCCAGGCTGCACAGGTCGTAGGCGAGACCGGCCGTGCCGCCCGGGCCGGTCAGCTCGGGCGAGCCGAGGCCGGAAGCAAGGTCATAACCCGGGGTCGCCGCGAACACCGTGCCGTTGTCCAGGCCGTAGATGTCGTTGTTGCCTTCCGTTACGTCAGTGAACGCTGTCTTGTACTCGGCCGGGTTGCTCGCTACCGCGTACAGCAGCGGGCTGACGAAGCCGACCCCGCTCCGGGTCGCGGCCTGCGACTGGCAGGCCGGCGACGCATTCACCAGCGCCAGCGTGGCTGCCCAGATCGGCGTGGCAGAGGAGGTGCCGCCGGTAGTCTGCCAGCCGCCGTACGCCTTCTGGTAGACGGTGATCGCGCCGGTGTACTCATCGGCCTGCGCGGACACGTCCGGCACCAGGCGGCATGGCGTCGAAGAGGTCGCGCCCGCCACGGCGGACTCGCAGAAATTGGCCGCGTAGCCGAACTCCTGCTCCACCTTGCCGGCCGCCGCATAGGTTGCGCTGCCTGGCAGCGCGATGCCGGGCACCGTCGCGGTCCGCTGCCAGCTCGGCATGGTCCAGGACTGTGAGATCCCGCCGCCGCCCGCGCCGCCGGTGGAACCGTCGTTCCACACGTGCTCGAGCGGCGGCTCGCTAGCCGAGTCGATGCTCAGGCCGCCGACCGAGACGACATACGGCTGGCTGCCAGGGTCATCGACCGATAGCGGATTCTGGCCCGCGACCGGCGTCGAGGTCCCGGCGGTGTTGCAGTCGTCCGAGCCGTTGTCGCCGGCCGGGGCGAAGACCGACATGCCCTGCGCTGCCGCCTGCTCGAACAACAAGTTCTCCGCCTGCTGCAGTCCCGGCTGGCCGGCCTGGATCGCCTGCTCGCAGAGGCCCCAGCTGGTGCTGATGATCTGATCCTGGTCCGAGTCGATGATCGCTGCGTAGTTGTCGACCGGGTCGTAGTCGACGCCATTCTCGCCGTAGCTCGGAGCCTCGTAAACGTTGATGGTCGCGCCCGGCGCGATCGCCGACAGGTCCTCGACGTCCAGCAGCGCCTCGCCGCTGCCCGACCCGGTCGGCTGGCCGCCCTCCAGCGGGATCACGTGCAGGTGCTTCATCATGGCGGCCGCCCTGGCCTTGCCGAAGTAGCAGGTGTCGAAGACCCTGATGTCCGAGCGGGCGAACGGCTCGAGCTCGTAGAGCGCGATGTGCTGCCCGGCGCCGGTGTCATCGCTGCCGTAGAGTCCGAAGGCCCCGTAGGCGTGCGCGACCTGGTCGTCGGTCAGCCCGCCAGAAACAAGCGCCGCAGCCTTGGCCGCCGCGCACGCGTCAGGAGAGCCGGCCGGGTGCTGAAACGAGGTTGTCGCGGCCGGGCGGGTCTTGCCGCGGCCGGCGGCAGGCGCACGTTCCAGGCCGACCGGATGTAGCTGCACCAGGGAGTTCAGGCCGAGTACCGCAGTCACCGAGGTGGCGATGCTGCGCGGCACTGACACGGCGGAGGTGGTCGCCTGTCCGGTCTTCCCGTTAGCAAGCCGGTAGCGTTCCAGGCCGGTGCCGAAGGCCGCCTCGACCCGGCGGGCAGTTCCGCTGAAGGACACCAGCAGGCCGTCGCTGGAGACACCGCTCACTGCCAGGCCGTCCGTCCGCAGCTGGGCGCGGACGGCGTCGACGGTTGACGGCCGGGGGCCGAACCGGCTGGCGAAAGCGCCGGCCGGGAGGTAGTGGTGGAACATCGGTGAGTTCTTGTCCGTCACGGCCGCGATGAACCGGACCAGCGCGGCGTTGTCCCGCGGCTTGAGGACCACCGTGCCAGAAATCTTGGCCAGGGCCGGAACGGCGCCGGCCGGCTGGTCGCCTGCCGGGACGCGCGCGGCGCTCTGGACGCGCTCCATGGCCGGAGGACCGGTGCGCTCTGCCGCGGCTGATGCCGACGGCGCTGACAGCGCCACCGCCGACATGGTGAGCAGTCCGAGTAGGGAAGCTATCCGCGGCACACTCCAGCAAACGGCCATGATGATCTTCCTCCGGTCGTCAGGTGATCGCGGCGAAGCGGGGCGCGCCCGGCGCAAGCGGCAGCACTCGGGCGGGCACAACTTGGCCATATCTAGCTGAAGTCTGGCCATGTAAGGATAGGTCGCATGGGTCCGAAGCACACTCGGGGACGCTGTCTTGGCATTGACGGGCCATTGGCGTTAGCCGAGCTGGCGTCTCGCTGGCCATTCGAGTCGGCCGCACGGACGGCGGCCAGCGGAGGGCAGGCGCGGTGATGTCGTTCGCGCCGCCGGTGGCCATCGGCCTGGTGCCGGGATGGCGCATGGGCCAGCTCCCGCCCGCATTCGAGGCTGCCCAGATCGCCGAGTTCCTGAGTCAGGTGAGAAAGCCGCTGCACATCATCGGCGGCGGGCCGGCCGGGGCACTGGGTCTCGCGTTCGGCGGCGAGGTGATGACGGCGGAAGCGGTGGACTTCCCGCTCATCGGCACGTTGCCGCCGATGTACCCGGAGTGGCTCGGGGACCGCGCGTTCTGCGAGGCGCACCGGGTGCGCTTTCCTTACGTGGCGGGGGAGATGGCCCACGGGATCGCGACCACGCAGCTTGTCATCGCGATGGCGCGCGCTGAAATGCTCGCCATGTTCGGTGCGGCCGGGCTGAGCCTGGGACGCGTGGAGCGTGCCGTTCACGAACTGGCCGCCGTCCTGGGCGACCGGTCGGCCTGGGGCGTGAACCTTATCTACTCGCCAGGCGAGCCGACCCTGGAGGAACAGGTCGCCGACCTGCTGCTACGCAGCCGGGTGCGGATCATCTCCGTGTCGGCGTACATGGATATCACGCTCCCGCTCGCCCGGTGCGCCGCCGCGGGACTGCGACTGGACTCGGC
>JASIBJ010000542.1 GCA_030045215.1 Streptosporangiaceae bacterium
GACTGCCTGATCCGGGTGCTGTGCCAGCCTGGCGACCACGTGCTGATCCCGCACGATGCCTACGGCGGCACGTTCCGCCTGTTCGACAAGGTGCTGACCGGATGGAACATCAGCTACCGCCCGGTGGCGATGTCCGATCCGGGGGCCGTGCGGGCGGCGCTGGCGGATCGGCCCGCCGGCCTGGTATGGGTCGAGACGCCCACCAATCCCCTGCTGGCCATCGCCGACATCGCGGCGCTGGCTCAGGTCGCCCACGCCGCCGGGTCGATGCTGGTCGTGGATAACACGTTTGCCTCGCCGTACCTGCAGCAGCCACTGGCGCTCGGCGCGGACGCGGTCGTGCACTCCACCACCAAGTACATTGGCGGGCACTCGGACGTCGTCGGCGGCGCGGTCGTGCTGGCCGACCCTGACCTGGCCGGGAAGCTGGCCTTCCTGCAGAACGCCACCGGTGCGGTTCCCGGGCCGTTCGACGCGTGGCTGACGCTGCGAGGCGCCAGGACGCTCGGCGTCCGGATGGACCGGCACTGCGAGAACGCGCAGCGTATCGCCGAGATGCTGACCAGCCACCCCGGCGTCAGCGAGGTGTACTACCCGGGCCTGGAGACGCACCAGGGGCATGAGATCGCGGCCAAGCAGATGCGCGGCTTCGGCGGAATGGTGTCGTTCCGGGCCAGGGGCGGCCCCGAGGAGGCGCTGGCGATCTGCGGGCGGACAAGGCTGTTCACCCTGGGCGAGTCGCTGGGCGGCGTCGAGTCGCTGATCGAGCATCCGGGCCGGATGACGCACGCGTCGGTGGCGGGCTCGCCCTTGGAGGTTCCCGCCGACCTGGTCCGGCTGTCGGTGGGCATCGAGACCTGTGAAGACCTGATCGAGGATCTGCGCGACGCGCTAGAACCGGCCACGGCGCCCTAGACGCTCGTGCCCCTGCCCACGCGCTGGGCGCCAGCTCGCCACGCATTACCGCAGGTGGACGCGCCGGACTCGTGGTCCTGAGCACCTTTGCCGGGTAAGGGAACGAGGGGTGTCCCCGGATCTCGGCGACCGGGTGGCGCAGTGCTCCGAGCCCCCGAGCCGCCCAAGTCGGTCGCTCCCGCGGGTGCTTGCGCGCGGCGAGCGTTAGCATGCGTTGCGATGGCAAGTTCTGCGCGCAGGGCGAACACTCCGGCGGAAGCCGCGACCAGATCTGCCGCCGACGGCGGCCAGGTCAGGAACAGTGATTTCGTCCAGTCCCTCGACCGCGGTCTGGCGGTTATCCGCGCGTTCGGACCCGACCGCGAGCGGCTCAGCCTCAGCGAGGTGGCCAGGGCGACCGGGCTGACCAGGGCGGCGACCCGCCGGTTCCTGCTGACGCTGGTCAAGCTCGGGTACGTGCGCAGTGACGGGCGGGAGTTCTCGCTCCGGCCGCGGGTGCTCGAACTCGGGTACGCCTACCTCTCGGGGCTGGCGCTGCCAGAGATCGCCTCACCGCACCTTGAGGAACTCGTCGCGAAGGTGCGGGAGTCGTCCTCGATCTCGGTGCTTGACGGCCACTACGTCGTCTACGTGGCCAGGGTCCCGACCAAGCGAATCATGACGGTCGCGATCTCCGTGGGGACCAGGTTCCCCGCCTATGCAACGTCGATGGGCCGCGTGCTGCTGGCCGGGCTCAGCCCCGAGGACCTTGACCGTTACCTGGACGAAGCCGATCTCGAACCGATCACCGCGCGCACGGTCACCGACCCCGAGCGGCTCAGGGATGTCCTCGCCGAGGTGGCCAGGCAGGGGTACGCGATTGTGGACCAGGAACTCGAAGAGGGGCTGCGGGCGGTGGCGGCCCCGATCCGCGCGCCCGGCGGCTCGGTGACCGCAGCGATCAACTTGTCCGCGCACGCCAGCAGGGTCAGCCTGGCCACCATGCGCAGCGATCTTCTGCCAGCGCTGCTCGACACCGCCGCCCGGATCGAGTCCGACCTGCAGGCTCAGGCCCGCGCCTGACGGCCAGCGGCCCCCGGCCGGGTGCCGATCTACTGGCAACCTTCCTTAGCGTTGCGTAGTACGCACAGCTGTTCACTTAGCGGCTGTATGAGTATTGTTGTGGTAAAACCGCGACAAGGAGGACCGGTCCGGGTGGCAGAGATCGTGTCGTTGGCCGAGGCGATCGCCGCCACCGTGCATGACGGCGACTCGGTCGCTATGGAGGGCTTCACGCACCTGATTCCCCACGCGGCCGGGCATGAGGTCATCCGGCAGCGGCGGCGCGATCTCACGCTCGTCCGGATGACCCCTGACATCATTTACGACCAGATGATCGGAGCCGGCTGCGCGCGGAAGCTGGTGTTCTCATGGGCTGGCAACCCAGGAGTCGGCTCGCTGCACCGGTTCAGGGATGCGGTGGAACGTTCCTGGCCCGGCCCGCTCGAGCTTGAGGAACACAGCCATGCCGGGATGGCCAACCGCTATCAGGCGGGCGCCTCCGGCCTGCCGTTCGCCGTGCTGCGCGGTTACCGCGGCACGAGCCTGGCCGCGCAGACGGCCGGCATTGCGGAGATCACTTGTCCGTTCACCGGGGAGGTGCTGACCGCGGTCAGCGCCCTGCGTCCGGACGTGGCCGTCATCCATGCGCAGCAGGCCGACCGGCGCGGCAACGTGCAGTACTGGGGGATTACCGGGGTCCAGAAGGAAGCCCTGCTGGCCGCGGCCCGATCGGTGGTGACCGTCGAGGAAGTCGTCGACGTTCTGGAGCCACGGCCGGGGGCGGTCGTGCTGCCGTCGTGGAGCGTCGGGTATGTAGCGGCGGTGCCCGACGGGGCGCATCCGTCCTACGCGCTTGGCTACTCAGCCAGGGACAACGACTTCTACCTCGCCTGGGATGAGGTGAGCCGCGACCGGCGGAAGTTCGAGGCGTGGCTAGACGAGCACGTCTACGGCGCCGCTGCTCCCGCGGTGGCCGCCGGGCGGTCGGTCTCATGCTGACCTACACGCCGGACGAGATCATGACGGTGACGGCAGCCCGGTCGCTCCGCGATCGCATGACGTGCTTCGTCGGCATCGGGCTGCCGAGCGAGGCGGCCAACCTGGCCAGGGCGACGCACGCGCCGAACCTCGTTCTGATCTACGAATCCGGCACGATCGGGGCCAAGCCGGCCGTGCTGCCGCTGTCCATCGGCGACGGGATTCTGGCTGAGACCGCCGACGCCGTCGTCAGCGTGCCGGAGATCTTCAACTACTGGCTGCAGCCCGGGCGGATCGACGTTGGCTTCCTCGGAGCCGCTCAGCTCGACCGGTACGGGAACATCAACACGACGATCATCGGGGACAGCTACGCGATGCCGGCGGTCCGGCTGCCCGGCGCCGGCGGAGCCCCGGAAATCGCCGCCGCGTGCAAGGAGGTAATCGTCGTCTTGCGGCACTCCCGCCGTACGCTGACTGAGCGCGTCGGCTTCGTGACCTCGGTCGGTTTCGGCGACGGGCCCGGCAGCAGGGAAGAGATGGGACTGCGCGGTGGCGGGCCGCAGTTGGTCATCACGAACCTCGGCGTGCTGAAGCCGGACCCGGCCACCTGCGAGCTGGTGCTCACCGGCATCTACCCGGGCGTCGCGATCGAGACCGTATGCGAGCAGACGGGCTGGGACCTGCGCGTCAGTAGCGACGTCACGCAGATCGCGGCGCCATCAGAGCAAGAGCTGGAGACCCTGCGCGGTCTGCAGGCGACGCAGGCCGTGCCGTTGGCCACGCCGGCGCGGTGACGCGCCGTCCTGCCGGGATGTTGCGGCGAGCCGGATTCGCGCCCGAAACTGCCTTCGCTGTCGGCGATTGATGTCGCCGCGTGCGTAATTTCGGCCGTTGACACCTATCCGCCGTGCTGGCAAAGTTCTACATTGCGCATAGTCGTACGCCACGCGCACACCTGGCGAGTCGCCGGTTCGACGTGCCTGCTGAGCTGAGCGTTCGACACGGGCTCCTGGATGTCGGTCCGACGCAGGCGCCGACGTTGAGGAGACGGGATGAAGCGTCAGGATGCGGGCGGCGTGGTCCTGGGACCACTTGCGGGTCATCGAGCGCTGCCCGCTGCTCCAGGGACGTGCGGCGGTATCGCCGCCGGCACTTTCCCGGTCACTGCGACACGACCTCACGAGGAGATCGATGACTGATGAGTGATCAAAATGTGCACTCGGGTGGCTTCCGGCTAGCCGAGGACATCAGCCGGCGCGGCCTGCTGCGAGCCGTCGGAGCTGGCGCGGCGGCAGTGGGGGCCGGAGGGCTGCTCGAGGCGTGCGGTTCGAGCATCAAAGGCGCAAGCTCGAGCAGTACGAAGGGCATCACGGTCGGCTGGATCCACCCGCTGACCGGCGACCTGGCCGGCTTCGGCGCAGCCGACCTCTGGCTGATCTCGAAGATCAAGCAGACCAGCCAGTACAAGAACGGGTTCAAGATCGGCGGCAAGACCTACCCCGTCACGATCAAGTCCTACGACTCCCAGTCCAGCGTCACCAGGGCCGGGGACTTGGCCAGGACCGCGATCCTCAGCGACAACGTAGACATGCTGTTCGCCACGTCCACGCCGGAGACCGTTAACGCGGTGGCCAGCCAGGCCGAGTCGCTGGGCACGCCGCTGGTCTGCGCGAACTGCCCGTGG